>CAZTLD010000197.1:0-2430 GCA_964614395.1 uncultured Zetaproteobacteria bacterium | reverse complement strand
GGCGTGAACCTGTGCTTGGCGCTCGTGGAGCAGGCGGCGCGCGCGCTCGGCCCAGACTACGACATTGAGATCATCGAGGCGCATCATCGGCACAAGGCCGATGCGCCGAGCGGCACGGCGCTTGCGTTGGGCGAGGCCGCAGCCCAAGGGCGCGGCGTGGCGCTTGAAGCGGCGGCGATCCGCACGCGGGACGGCATCATCGGCCCGCGCCCGGAAGGGGCGATCGGGTTTGCCGTCGTGCGCGGCGGGGGCGTGGTCGGGGAGCACCGGGTGCAGTTTCTCGGCGCGCACGAGATCGTCGAGATTCGGCACGAAGCGTTGGATCGGGTCGTGTTCGCGGCGGGCGCGGTGCATGCCGCGCGCTGGCTGATGCAGCAGCCCGCAGGCGTGTATTCGATGCGCGAGGTGCTCGGGATCTAGCGCGATCCCGCGCCCGCTGGTCTAAGATAGGGAGCGGAGGTGGCGATGGCGCGGGACCGGGAGCGGATGGAAAAACTCAGACAAGCGGTGGAGGCGGCAAGCCGCGGCGAAGAGGTGCGCTTGCCGGCGGCGGATGTGCAAGAGGCGGCCCGTTGGCAGCGGGCGGCGTCCCGTTTGCGCAAGAAACCGGGCGTGCCTGCGTTTTCGCTTGCGCGCGAAGGCGATGCACTGCGCGTGATCGTGCAGGCCGCTGAGGCAAAAAAGCCGACGCCTGCTCGAGCAAAACGGCAAGCGAAAAGTCTTGCGCCCTCGCCCGGTCGCGCGCCGGAGGTATTGAAGCGGCGTTCGTTGGAGCGCGAGATTGTCGTCGTGGCCGGCGTGCGCACGCCGATGGGCAAGGCTGATGGGATGCTCGCGCAATTGGACGCGGTGGATCTGGGTGTGGCGGCGCTCAAGGAGCTTCTGGCCCGCGCGCCGGTGCCGAAAGAGGCGATTGACGAGGTCATCGTCGGCAATGTGATTCAGCCCGCCTATGCGCAGAACATCGCGCGCGTGATCGCGCTGATGAGTGGGGTGCCGCGGCAGGTGCCGGCCTTCACCGTGCACCGCAACTGCGCCTCTGGTCTTCAGGCGGTCGTGGATGCGGCGGAGAAGATCCTGTTGGGACGGGCGGAGGTGATCGTCGCCGGCGGCGTGGAGTCGATGACGCATGCGCCGCTTTTGTTCGACGATACGGTGCGCGCCGCGTTCGTGCGCTGGTCCAAGGCGAAAAGCTGGCGCGCGCGCTGGCAGGCGGCGGGCGCGTTGCTGCGCGCGCGCTGGCGGCCGCATATCGGCCTCAAGGAGGGGCTGACGGACCCGACGGTGGGATTGAACATGGGCCAAACCGCCGAGGTGCTGGCGCGCGAGTTTGGCATCACCCGCGCCGAGCAGGATGCGTTTGCGCTGGAAAGCCATCGGCGCGCGGATGCGGCGTGGAGCAGCGGCTGGTTTGACGACGAGGTGATGCACCTGTTCCCGCCGCCGCAATTCCATGCCGTGCATCGCGACGAGGGCATCCGCGCGGATGTGAGCATGGAAAAGCTCGCCAAGCTTCCGCCGGTGTTCGAGCGTCCCTTCGGCACGGTCACGGCCGGCAACAGCTCGCAGATCACGGACGGGGCGGCGATGCTGCTCGTCACGCATCGTGCGCGCGCAGAGGCCGAGGGCTGGCCGATCCTCGGCTATTTGCACGACTGGAGCTGGGCCGGCTGTGATCCGAAGCGGATGGGATTGGGGCCGGTATTCGCCACACACAAGCTGTTTGCGCGCACCGGCGTGCGGCTTTCCGATCTTGCGCGCATCGAGCTCAACGAGGCGTTCGCAGCGCAGGTGCTCGCCGTGCTCAAGGCGATGGCCTCGAAGGCCTTTGCCGAGCAGGCGGGGTTGCCGGCGCCGATCGGCGAGGTGGATCGTGAAAGGCTCAACGTGCACGGCGGGGCGATCGCGCTCGGGCATCCGGTGGGGATGACCGGCGCAAGGCTTGTGCTCACGCTTCTGCGCGAGCTGAAGACGATCGGAGGCGGGTTGGGGCTTGTGACGCTGTGCATTGGCGGCGGCCAGGGTGGAGCGATGCTGGTGGGGAGTGAGCCATGGCATGTGTGAAGCTGATCCGCGAACGCGATCGCGCCGAGGTCGTGTTCGTTCGCGACGACAAGCCGGTCAATGTGCTCGATGAACCCACCCTTTCCGAGCTGGAAGCGGCTTTGGACGCGCTGGAAGAAGACACGCCTTCGGCGTGCGTGTTCCGAAGCGCGCTGGAGCGCTGCTTCATCGCGGGCGCCGATGTGGATGCGATCGCCAAGGTGCAAGACGAAGCGACGGCCCAAGCCTTGGCCGAGCGCGGGCAAAAGGTGTGCCGGCGCATCGAGCGGCTGGCCTGCCCGACGGTGGCGGTGGTGCGGGGCGCGGCGCTCGGCGGCGGGCTGGAGGTGGCGCTGGCCTGCGATTGGATCGTGGCCGTGGATGATC
>CAZTLD010000196.1:231-2433 GCA_964614395.1 uncultured Zetaproteobacteria bacterium | reverse complement strand
CCCGCCGCTTTCGCAGGGCGCGCTGGCCGCCCCCAACTTGGCCTTTCCGCAGGCGCATCCGGTGATCACGCAGGCAAGCGCATTGCAAGTGGCGTGGCGCGATCAGCCCGCGCCGGAGGCTTGGGACTGGATGCTGCTTGTGATCACGCACGCCGGTCGCTTCTGGGACGGGTACATCAAGCTGGATCCGGTAAATCCAATCACGCGCGTGTCCATCCCCGCAGGCTCTGGCTTTTGGCAGGCGGGAACGCCCGCGTTCGTCCGCGTGTGGGGCTGCAAGCTGATCCCGTCTTGGCCGATCACGGGCGCTGGGCTCGGCCTCGCCCAGCTCATGCGTGTCTGCGCCTCTTGGGCGGCCTCGCCCTTGTTCTCCTTCACGCCTTAGTCGTCAACTTTCGCGCGCCGCCGCCGATAAGGAATGCAAAGGAGGCGGCATGCGCGCGTGGATCGCGGCCTTGGGACTCGTGGTTTTTGGCTCGGCCGGTTCGGCGTGGGAGATTGCGCCGGTGCCGCTGGTGGCGGGTGGGGAGCCCATCCCTTCCGTGGCCGCGCCGAGGATTTGCGCCAAGGCGGACGAAGTCCGCTGGGCGGCGATGACGCCGGCAGGCGCTGCGGTGTGGGCGCGCACCCCCACGGGCTGGCGGCAGTGGCTCGTCGATCCAGGGGCGCAGGGCGCGCGCCTTGCCGATTGCGAGACGCTCGTGAGCTGGACGGACGAAGATGTGCGCCTCTGGCGGCTGGGTGCAGGCGGCTTGTGGCGGCGGCAGCCGGCCGCATGGCCGCTGGGGCGCGTGCGCGTGCACGACGCGGTGCGCTGGGGGGCAAGCGTGTGGCTTGTCGTGAGCACGCCGGCGCCAGGCCGGCTCGTCGAAGGCACGCTGTGGCTCGTGCGCTTTGTGCAAGGTGCGTTTGTGGTGCAGCCAGCCCTGGCGACCTCAGGGGGCGCGGCGGCGCTGGCGGCAGGCCAAACGGAGCTTGCGCTCGTGTATGCGGTGCGCGGCGGCGCCAGCCACGGTTGGGCGCAGTGGCGGCTGGAGGCGATCCGCACCAGAAATGGCGTGGACTGGAGCGTGCCGGCGACATTGGCCGCAGGCTTGCGCGCGCCGGAGGCGCTGGAGCTCGGCGTGCGGGTGGCGGCGGCGTTCCGCGCCGATGGCACGCTGTGCGCGGCGTTCACCGCTTGGGGGCGCGGCCCGGCCAGCCAGCCGTGGCTCGTGTGCGATGGCGGCACGCCGGAAGCGGTTCCTGCGCCGGAAGGCATGGCGCACGCGCCTGCGTTGGTGGCCGACCCTTACGGCAACCTGCTGATCGGCTGGCAGCAGCGGGTGGATATGGACAGCGAGGCGTTCGTCGCCGAGCGCACCCCCGCTGGATGGC
Organism: uncultured Zetaproteobacteria bacterium; assembly: GCA_964614395.1. GTDB lineage: Bacteria > Pseudomonadota > Zetaproteobacteria > Mariprofundales > S012-25 > CAZTLD01. Next base: position 1,056 of record CAZTLD010000196.1, on the reverse strand, counting down.
GGGGGCCGGTGGCGGTCTCGGCCGATCCGTTGGCGCACGATCTGCGGCCGGCGCTGGGGCGGCTTGCGGACGGGCGCTGGGCGGTGGCCTGGCGCGTGCTGGGGCCGCAGGGCGTGACCACCGCGTGGGCGTGGGCGCGCGGCAGGATCGGCGATCCGCCGCTCGATCAGGACGGCGACGGCATGCCCGACCGCTGGGAGGCGGGCTTGGATCGCAACGCGGACGGCGTGCCGGACATGCAGGATGCGCGCATCGCAAGCTGGCCCACCGAGGAAGGCGTGCAGGCGGTGGAGCTCGTTTCCGGCGCGGGAAGGCTCGCCCGAGTGCAGGCGCTTTCCGCCACCGGCCCGCTTTTGGCCGACGGCTGGGTAGCGAGGGGGCGGTGGCTGGCGTTTCGCGTGCAGGGCGTGGCGGCAGGCGGCACGGTGGATGTGCGGGTTTATGAGCCGTTTGTGATTCCAGCCCAAGCGCAATGGTTCAAGATGGATGCGCAAGGCGTGCTCGCCCCCCATCCGTTCGTGCGCGAGTCCGATGATGCGCTGCGCTACACGCTCACCGACGGCGGCGCGGGCGACGAAGACCACGCCGTCAACGGCGAGATCGCCGATCCCGCGCTGCTCGCCGCGCCGGCCGCCCAAGCGCGCGAGGCTACGCGCGCCCCGCAAGCGGGCGGGGGATGCGTGGCGGGCGCAAATGCGTGGCTCATCTTCGTCTGGGTGCTTGTGGCCGCGGCAAGTTGGCGCGCCCGGCAGGACTCGAACCTGCAACCGGCGGATTAGAAGTCCGCTGCTCTATCCGGTTGAGCTACGGGCGCGAAAATGGTCG
>CAZTLD010000196.1:0-221 GCA_964614395.1 uncultured Zetaproteobacteria bacterium | reverse complement strand
ACCCCGGCATACCGGAAGATATCCATAGATCAATCTGAAAAATTTACAAATAAAAAATGGTCGGGGCGGCAGGATTCGAACCTGCGACCCTCTGCTCCCAAAGCAGATGCGCTACCAGGCTGCGCTACGCCCCGAGAAGACCGAATGGTGCCAAGCTCGCCGTGGACATCCAAGCGTTGACAAATGGGGACGCCGGTGCTGAAATCGCGCCTCCACGGGGC
>CAZTLD010000195.1:0-2435 GCA_964614395.1 uncultured Zetaproteobacteria bacterium | reverse complement strand
GCCCGATCACCTCGGCGCTCGGCGCAATCCAGGCGCTCGCCGCGACCTCAGGCGCGCAGCCTGCGAATGCGCGCAGCATCAGGCGGCGCTCGGCTCGGGCTTGGCTTCGGGCTTCGCCTGCGGCTTCTTTGCAGGCTCGGGCTGGATGCGCGTGCAGCGGCCGTTGATCGACGCGCCTTCCTCGATCGCGAGCGTCCGGTATTCGAGATCGCCGATCAGCACGCCCTTCGCGCCGACGAGCACCGAGTTCGCGGCGCGCACGTTGCCCTCGATCGTGCCGTGCAGGCGCAGATTAGGCACGTGCACCTCGCCCTTGATCTTCGCCGTCTCGCTGACGATCAGCGTCGCGTCCTCGTGCGCGGTGATCGTGCCCTCGAAGCGGCCGTCGATGCGCAGCACGCCCGAGAACGCAAGCTCGCCCTTGAACTCGGCCTTCGGCCCGATCAAGGTGTCAATCTCCATGTTCCCCTCCGTGGCCGCCGGTGGCGTTCTGGGTCTCTTCTTGAGCATGGTCCTCCTCCGTGATCGGCTGTGAGGTGCGCGCGATTTCGCGCCCGCGGCGGTCGTAGATCACGATTTCGGCCTCGCGGGGCGCAAACCCCTCGGGAAGGTCGGCCTTGCCTTCCACGATCGCGTGCGTCTCGATGCGAAGTGTGGCGGCGGGATCGTCGTCTGCAATGATCGGAAGGCTTTGCTCGCCCGCCCACGCGAGCAACGCAAGCCTTCCGTGGAACCAGCGCGGGGCGCTGCCGCCTTTGACGACGGCGAATCGGTAGCGAAGCTGGCGGCCGCGGCGCGTAAAGCTGGGGGCGACGATCTGCACGCCGGGCGTGGCGCGCGCGCGCAGGATTTCATCGTACATCGCAAGCCGCGCGTTGGCCTGCGCAAGCTCGCCAGCAAGCCTTGCGATCTCCTGTTTGAGCCCGGCGATCGTGCGCTCGCTCAGCGCCTGCGCAGCTTCCGCCTGCACAAGCTTCGTGCGCAGGTGCTCCGCCTCCTGCTGGGCGCTTCTGAGCTCGTAAAGCAGCCGGTTGTGGTCGGGAAGGTGCGCGCCCGTCCAGACGCCTGCAGCGAACGCCGCCGTAAGCAGCCCCCCAAGCGCCAGAAGCCACCGCCACGGGCGCACGATGTATTTGCGCACCGGCGCCGCCGAGGCGGCGTCGGTGATCCACAGCTGCTTGGCGCCGAGCTTCACGGCCACGGCGTAAGATCCGCAAGCCCGAGCGTTTCCGGAAGGCCGAGCATGAGGTTCGCGTTTTGCACCGCTTGGCCGGCAGCGCCTTTGCCTAGGTTGTCAATGCAGGAAAGCACCACGCCCGCATGCGCGTCCATCGGAACGACGGCGATCTCGCAGCGGTTCGTGCCGCACACGGCCTTCGTCTGCGGAAGGGCGCCCTCCGGCAGCACGCGCACGAACGGCGCGTCGCGATAGGCCGCCTCCAAAACCTCCCGCCAGCGGCGCGCATCGCCTTCAAGATGCAACGCTGCGAGCATCCCGCGCGCGATCGGAAGGATGTGCGGAACGAACCGCACCTTGGGGCGCACGCCGGCCAAAAGCTCGGCCTGCGTTTCCATCTCCCAGGCATGCCGGTGGCGCGGCAGCCCATAGGCGCGCACATTGCCGCCCAGCTCGCACAGCAAAAGCTCCGTCTTTGCGCTGCGGCCGGCGCCGGAAGCGCCCGATTTCGCGTCCACGACGACGCGCGCGGGATCTATGGCACCCGCTTTCATTAGCGGCAAGAGGGCCAGCAGCGTGGCCGTGGGATAGCAGCCGGGGTTGGCGACGAGCTTGGCCTGCGCGATCGCCTCGCGATGGTGTTCGGTAAGTCCATATACGGCCTCGGCGAGAAGCTGCGGGCAGGGATGGGGCTTGCCGTAGGCGCGCGCATATTCGTCCGGATCGGGATGGCGAAAGTCTGCGGACAAATCCACGACGCGTACGCCGCGCGCAAGGAGCTTTTCCGCATAGGCGGCGGATGCGCCATGCGGCAGCGCAAGGAAGGCGAGCTGATAGTCTTGCTTCAGCGCTTCCTCCGCCGCAAGAAGCGGCATTTCAGCCAGCGGCCCGGCAAACTGCGGCCAGATCTCGCCCAGCGTCTTGCCCGCTTGCGCGCCGGCGGCGGCGCACACAAGCCTCATCTCCGGATGACGCGCAATCAGGCGAATGAGCTCCGCGCCGACATAGCCGCTGGCGCCAAACACAGCCACCGAAACCATGCCGCCAATCTATCCCGTCAAGGCGTGCGCTCAATCGGCGACCACTGGGGTGCGGCCACGGCGCCGAAAAGCCGAAAGCGTTGCCCCTCGCCTTGGATCTCGCCCGAAAGCGCTCCGCTTTCCGCGATGGCGGCGCTGCCCTGCAGCTTGCGTGAGCCTTGCACGAGTAGGATCTTCGGCGCCGTGATCGCCTCGCCATTGGCGCGCAGTTGCATCTC
>CAZTLD010000194.1:0-2442 GCA_964614395.1 uncultured Zetaproteobacteria bacterium | reverse complement strand
CTTGAACTGCGCCTGCTTGCTCGCCATTGCCGCTGCCACATCGATCCGCGCCGCCCAGAGGTTCAGCCCGAGGCCTGCCGTGTAGATCACGCCGAGATCGTTGGCCTTCAAGTCCTTCATCGCACCGAGCCGCAAGGCGAGGATGCGAAACACATCCCACTCGAAGCCCAACGCAAGCGCCTGCGACTTCTGCCCCTGGATGAACGTCTCGTTCGGGATCAGGTCCAGATCGGCAGCCAGCGTGATCGTATCCGTCGGCATCCAGGCCACGCCTGCGCGTAGCTGCGGCTTGATCTTCACCGTGTAGGTCTCGTTCGTGACCCCCGTGTAGCTGTCCACGACCTGGACCGAGAACTTCGGGGTGTTCAGGTTCTTCGCCACGAGCCCAAACTGGAAGTGCTTGATGCGATAGGCCACGCCCAGATCCAGGCCGATCGTCTGCTGCGTGCGCTGCGCGCTCGGGTTTTGCAAGTTGCCGGATTTTTGCTGAAAGATGCGCTCGTTGCGCGCGAACACGCGCCCGGCCATCAACTTGAACGCCGCGCCCACGCTCAGATTCGGCGAAATCGCATAGCCATACGCGATCGGCACCTCGCCCACCGCGGCGCCGCGGAACGAAAGCTTGGACTGGTTGTTCGCAAAGCTTCCGCCCGTTTGCGCCTGCGCGATCGTCGTGATCGTCTGCGCAAGCTGCTGCTGCTGGCCTGCGGCCTGCGGATTGGCGGCAAGCGCCTGATCCGCTTGCGCGATCACGAAGTTCGCCTGCCCCGCCGTGAGGCCCTGCAACACCAACGTCTGCTGCAACGTCTGCGCCTGCTGGGGGGTGAAAAACTGCGTAGCCGGCAGCGTGGGCTGCGTGCCACCGCCAAACGCCTGCCACATCGCCGCCGCACCGCCCGGCACATTCTGCGCAAACGAAAGGTTGTTCAGATCGGCGCGCGCGCTCGCGGCCGCGCCGCCCCACAGATGCGCGCCGATCGCCAGATGCTTGATGCGGATGTCCAACGAGCCGTTCGCGCCCGCCGCCAGCGCATCCCGCGCCGAGAGCTTGTCAAGCTCGTTCACGAGCAAAAGCGCATCGGCGGTTTGCTGCTGCGTGAACCGCTGGTTGTTTTGGATCGCGTTCGCAATGCCGTTGTAGTCGATCGCGCCGATGTTGTCCACGATCTCAGGCAGCCGCCCGCGAATCGCAAGCCGCACGCCCGCATCCAACCCAAAGCCCCAGTCCTTGTCCGCAAGGCGGTTGTTGTCCACGGCCTTGAACGCGGGCGCATCCTCGCCGAAAAACCCGAGCATGCCCGGATTCCAGTAGCTCGCATTGCCGTCGCGCACGGCGGCGACATTCGCGCCGCCCATCCCGAGCGCCCGCACGCCGACGATTTCAAACCGCGCCGCCTGCGCGCTTCCCGCCGCCAGCATTAACGCCGCTGCGATCGCCAAAGCCTTGCGCATCCTCACCTCCCTCATGCTCGCCTACGGTAGCCCACACGCCGCGCCCGGTCAAAACACCCAGCTTCCGCCCACCGCCGCGCGCAGATAGCGCACCTTCACATCGGGCACGAAGCCGCCGGTCGTGGGATCGGTCTTCGTCTGCGGCCGGAAGCGATAGCCGCCCTCCACGCGCACGAGCAGCGAAAGATCACCGAATACGCGCCGCCCGACGACGAGCTCGCCGCTCAGATCGAAGCCCCGCGGCCCGAAGCGCGTCCAGACGCTGTCCGGAAACGCGGTGTTGGTCACGCGATAGTAGATCGGCACCGCGGCGAACGCCCCGAGCACGATCCGCCAGTCGCTGCGCGGATCGGTGAAGAACGTGTCGTAGCGCACGCCCAGCTTCGCGAGCACGCTCAGCGAATCCTCGTTGATCGCGCCCTGCTGCCGCACGATGTAGTGCGTAACCCCATTCGTCGTCACTTGCTGCAGATTGCCGAACGGATCGGGCGCAAACCGAGGCGGATTGCCCTGCAACACGCCCCGCGTGCCTTGCGGATAGCGGTAGCCGGAGCGGGTGAAGCTCATCGTCTCCGCGTGCGCGCCCGCCACCAGCCACAGCGGCGCCACAAGCCGCCACGCGCCCAACACCTCAAGATCGGCCAGGCGCACGATGCGCCTGTTCGTCTGCACCACGCCATGCGGCGCAACCGTCCATTCCTCGCTCCCGCGCGTGGCCAACAGCGTGGACGCCGTCGTGATGTAGTAGCCGAACGCATCGGTGAGCATCGTAAACCCGCTCGAGCGCTGGAACACGTTGTGCATCATCGGGCCAGCGGCGGCGATGCCGGTCGTGTTCTCTCCGTATTGCACGAACTCGCCGCCGAGCGTGAACATCGTGTAGTGCATCGGCCGCGCGGGTTTCTCCGCCGCCTCGGCCGCGCCCACCAGCGCCGCGCATAGGGCCGCGATCGCGATCGGAAAACGCATGCATCCCCTCCCTGCGATAGA
>CAZTLD010000193.1:0-2454 GCA_964614395.1 uncultured Zetaproteobacteria bacterium | reverse complement strand
GCCTTCGCCGCGGATGCCGACATCGGCGTCGTGCTCCCAGTGCTCCCAGCGCATCAATGTATTGATAGCGCCGCGCACCGATCTTTCCCAGCCCTTTGCGCCGCGGGGAAAGCCGCGGCAGAACAACGGCGATGGACGGCGAATACGCGCGCGCATGGCTCGGCGTGTGGGGCGCAGGGATCGCCTTCGCCGCGCTGCACAGCCTGCTTGCCGCAGACATCGTCAAGCGCCGCGCGTATGCGCGCGGCATCAGCCCCCAGCGCTACCGCCTCGCCTACACCGCCATCGCGGTGATCACGAGCCTCATCTGGCTTGCCGCCGTGGCGCACGCGCCCAACCCGCCGGTGTGGCGACTCCCAGGAGCATGGGCATGGGCGGGCTGGGCGGTGCAGATCGTCGGCATCGGGGTGTTCATCGCAGCGTTGCGGGCGATCGACGGCCGGGCGTTTCTCGGGCTTTCCGCCGGCGATCCCGATGCGTTCGTCGTGCGCGGGATCTACCGGTGGATGCGGCATCCGATGTACACGGGCGCGATGCTCTACCTCTGGGCGCGGCCGCAGATGGGCGCGCGGGATCTGGCGCTGGCGGCGTTCGCAAGCCTCTATTTTTGGCTTGGCGCGCTGCACGAGGAGCGGCGGATGCTGGCCGCGCATCCGGACTACCGGCGCTACCGGGCGGAGGTGCCGATGTTCGTGCCGTCAGTGCGGCTCCTCGGCCGCCTCCTTCGCGAACGCCTCGCGATAGTGCGCGACGATCCAAAGCAGCAGTAGCGAATACACGAATGTGGACAAAAGCACGATCCCCAGCACCACGGCCGTGAACATTTCGCGGTGCGCAAACCCCTCCGGCAGCATGGACACCATCACGACCGACAATCCCCCTTTCACGCCCGCAAACGTCAGCACCAGCCACCAGCGAAAGTTCACATCCACCATGCGGCGGGTTTGCTGCGTGATCCACGCAAACTTCGCCATCATGATCGCGCGAATGAGCGTGGTGGCGGCGAACATCACGAGGATTTCTTTCGCGTAGCGCATCAATAGCGACCAGTCCACGATCTCGGCAAGCGCGACGAACAGCACCGTGTTCGCGACGAGCGCCAGAAGCTGGATGTCCTCCTTCGTGCGCAGATGCCGCGCGCGCTCCTCGGCGCGGATGCGCACGCGCCCGACGAGGTCGCGCAGCCAGCCGGCCGAAAGCCGGTAGCGCTTGGCTGCGGCCTCGATGCCGGCTTCTTCCTCGCGCAGCGTTTCGGATTCGCGCTCCACGCGCTCGGTCATCACATGGTTTACCGCGATCGTCGCCACGATCACGGCAAGAATCCCGGAAAAGTGCAGATGCGCGTGCACGCCAAGCCAGCCCAGAAGGTCGGCGAAGTGCTCGGCCAATGCGAACGCGCCATAGCCGGTGGCGATGAGCGCGATCATCTCGGCGACGCGGTTTTCGGTGGCCTTGAGCAGCGCAAAGCCGATCGCGCCCGCGACGAGCCCCACGAGCACCGAACCCAGCCCCACGAGCACGCTCACCTTGCCGACATAGCCCGCCGAAAGCTCGCCTCCGCCGAGCGCATACAGGCCGATGAACACATAGACGATCAAGGCCGTCGCGTCGTTGAACAGGCTTTCGCCCTCCGCGAGGAGCTTGAGCCGGTGCGGCAGCGCGAACTTGGAAAAGATCGAGACCACGCTCACCGGATCGGTCGCAAGCACCATCGCGAACAGCGCGATCACCGCCGGCGCGGACAAATACGGAAAAAGCCACACCGCCACCGCAAGCCCGACGAGAACGCTTGCGGCCACCGCCACCACGGCGAGATAGAAAAGGCTGAGCGCATGCTCGCGAAGGTCTTTGAGCCGCAGCTCCATCGCATCGGAGATCAGAAGGATCGGCAGCAAGAACAGCACAAGCTCCGCAAAGCGCTCGGGATCGTCGGTAAGCCTCGGCGCGCCGAGCGTCTGATGCGCGACGAGCGATCCCGCGATCAACCCCAGCGGCGCGGGTATGCGCAGGCGATCCTCCACCTGCAACGCCACATAGAGGATCGCCGCGATCACGAGCAGCATCGTCAGCATGTCCGCCTCCCTGACGGCGGGAAGCAAAGATCAGGCCATGGCAAACGCCACAAAGCCCGCATAGACGAGGTAAAGCCCGAAATGCACGAGCAGCGCCCGCGGCGTGAGCGCCTTTTGCGCGGCCCACCACGCGATCAGACCAGCGCCTGCAAGCGCCAAGCAGGCGGGCACAAGCGCATCCGCGCGCGCAAGCCGCCAAGGTGTGAGCAGCATCCCGATGGCTGGAATCAGCGTGCCTTGAAACACCATCGCGCCGGTGATGTTGCCGAACGCCAACGTGTCCTTGCCGCGGCGGATCCACAGCACCGAGTTCACCTTCTCCGGCAGTTCCGTCGCGATCGGCACGATCAGAAGCGAGACCACGAGCGCCGAAATCCCAAGC
>CAZTLD010000192.1:0-2464 GCA_964614395.1 uncultured Zetaproteobacteria bacterium | reverse complement strand
TCATCTAGGGGGCGAGATGGAGCGCAAGCGCGCGGATGAACAACAGCCGATGCCTACACTGCCGATGGAGGTGCCCGCGGCAAGCCACAGCGGCCAGGAAGGCTTTTCGAACGTTTGATCTTTCGCCGCCGCATGGGCGGGCCATGCAAGCCCGAAGGCCAAAAGAAGAGCTGCGATCCGTCGCATGCGCGCAACGCTAAGGCGCAAAAGACGCGATGCCTAGCGAGCGAAGTTGCGTTGCCTACGGGGTGTTTCTATGCTGCGCGCACCTGTTGGGCTGAGGGAGGATGAATGCTTGGCTGGATGTTGAGGGTGTGCATTGGGGCTATGGGGCTCGGCGTTGTGGTAGTTTCAGTAGCTCCGGCCGCCAACTTGGATCTTTCGCCGGCGCAGTTGCAGATGCTGCAACAACTTTCTCCAGAGCAGAAAAAGAAGCTTTTGCAGGCGGCGGGCGGCCAAGCGGGGGTAAAGGGCGCATCCGGACCGAATGTCTCGCGGCCGCGGGTGGTCAAGCCGCGGCCGGTGGGCATGGGGCCGGCTGAGGCCGAGGCGCGGCAGATCGCTAAGCCCGTCCCTGAAGAGAAGCAGGCGGCTGCGCCTGCCGCCGCGCCGCCGCTGGAAAAGGTGCGCTCGCCCGCTCAGGCGGAGCGCGAGGAGATTCGGCGGGCGTTTGCGGCGTTTGTGGAAGAGTCGGCGCCGCTTACGGTGTCCACCGAGGGGCTCAAGCAGTTCGGTTACGAGCTTTTTGCCGGCGCGCCGACCACCTTTGCGCCGGCGACGGAAATCCCTGTGCCGCCCGAATATGTGCTCGGCCCGGGCGATGAACTCAAGGTGCAGTTCTTCGGCAAGCGGACGGACACGCTTGCGCTCACCGTCGATCGCGAGGGGATGATCGTGATCCCAGACATCGGCCCAATCGCGGTGGCCGGCATGCGCTTTGACGAGGCGCGTGCGCTGATCGCCGAGGCGGTGAAGAAGAAGCTCATCGGTGTCACCGCCCGCGTGACGATGGGTAAGCTGCGCTCGATCCGCGTGTTCGTGCTTGGCGATGTGGCGCGGCCGGGATCCTATGTGGTGAGCGGGCTTGCGACGATTTCGCATGCGCTGTTCGTCTCAGGCGGCGTGAAGAAGACTGGCTCGCTGCGTCGCATTCAGCTCAAGCGCGAGGGCAAGGTCGTCGCCACATTGGATCTTTACGATCTGCTGCTGCACGGCGATACGCGCCACGACGTGCGGCTTCTGCCGCAGGACGTGATCTTCGTGCCGCCGCTTGGGCCGACCGTCAGCGTGGCCGGGGCCGTGCTGCGCCCGGCGATCTACGAGCTGCGCCATGAGCGCACATTGGGCGAGGTGCTCAAACTGGCGGGAGGCCTGCGGCCGTCCGCCTATCGGGGCAAGGCGCAGATCGAGCGCTACGATCCGGAGGACGGCCTTGTGGTGCTCGATGTGGCTTTGGATCGCCGCGGGCTGGCCACGCGCGTGAAGAACGGCGATGTGGTGAAGGTCTTCCGCAAGACGCGCTACGAGGAAAACTCGGTGTTTCTGCTCGGCAACGTGCGCAGGCCCGGCAAATACGCCTGGCGGCCTGGGATGACGGTGCGCGACCTGCTGCCGGACGAGGAGGCGCTGCTTCCGGAGACCTTCATGGACTATGCGTTGATCGAGCGCGAAGAAGGGGAGCTTCGGGAGCCGGCGCTGTATCGGTTTCGGCTTGCCGATGCGTTGGCTGGCCGCATCACGGTGGCGCTCAAGCCGCACGACAAGGTGTATGTGTTCAATCGGGCGCGCTTCCGCCGCCAGCCCTATGCGCGCATCGAAGGGCTTGTGGCCTCTCCGGGGGTTTACGAGATCAAAAAGCACATGCGGGTCTCGGATCTCGTGCTCGCCGCGGGGGGGCTGTTGCGCGACGCCTACACCGAGTGGGCCGAGCTTTATCGCACCGATCCCGAAACGAAGGCCGTGCATCGGCTGGTTGTGCGTTTGGAGCAGGCGCTTGAGGGAGACCCGAAGGAAAACCTTGCATTGCAGGATCTGGATCGGTTGGTCGTGCACTCCGTCTGGGAGTTCAAGACCAAAGACACGGTGGCGATCCAAGGCGAAGTGCATCGGCCCGGGGTCTATCCTCTGGCCGAAGGGATGCGCGTATCCGATCTGATCGTCGCGGCGGGATCGTTGACCGAGCGCGCATACAAGAAAAGCGCAGAGCTTACGCGCTATCAGGTGATCAATGGCGAAAAGCGCGTGGTGGCGCGCAAGGACATCAATTTGGAAAAGGCCTTGATGCACGATCCCGAACACGATCTTGCGCTTGCGCCCTATGATCGGCTCATCGTGCGCCGGATCGAAAACTGGCGGGCAGCCGAGGTGGTGCACCTAAAGGGCGAGTTTCGTTTTCCTGGGGATTATCCGATTGAGGAGGGCGAGCGGCTATCGAGCGTGATTGCGCGCGCGGGCGGGTTTACGG
>CAZTLD010000191.1:0-2478 GCA_964614395.1 uncultured Zetaproteobacteria bacterium | reverse complement strand
CCGTTGCCAGCCGATCCGGCCTTTCCGATGACGCAACCCGTGATGACGGAACAGGCCGCGATCGTCGCCGAAGCGATGCGAAGCCTCGGGCGGGAGGCGCTCGCCCGCTCCATGCGGCTTTCCGAAAGCTTGGCCGAGCGCGCGTGGCGGCAGCTTCGCGCATGGCGGCCGGATCCGTCGCCTGCGGAGAGCAAACAGGCGGCGCTGCTTTTTGCCGGCGATGCGTTTCGCGCGTTGGATGCGGCTAGCCTTCCGGAGCCTGCCCGCGCGCGGCTCGGGGCGCGGCTTCGCATCCTTTCCGGGCTTTACGGGTGGCTTTCCCCCTGGGATCTGATCATGCCCTATCGGCTTGAGATGGGCGCGCGGGTGCGCGTGGATGGGCAGAAGCTTGCCGCGTTTTGGCGGCCGAAGATCACCGCGCGCTTTCGTGAGGAGATCGCCGCAAGCGGCGATCGCATCGTACTTCAACTGGCTTCCGAAGCCTACGCCGAGGCCGTGGACTGGGACGCGCTGGATGCCGAGGTATGGCAGGTGCGCTTCCTCTCGCCGAGCGCGCGCGGGCTTCGCACCGTCGGGGTCGTCGCCAAGCGCGCCCGCGGGCTTTTGGCCCGCTGGGTGTGCATGCACGCGCCTCAGCGCGTGGAGGATTTGGCAAGCTTTCGCGGGCTGGGCTTCCGACTTGCCGGCATCGGCCACGGCGAAATCCGTTTCGTGCAGGAGGCGGCATGAGCGCGATCCGCTTACCTGAGGCCGAAGATCTCCGCTCGGCGCTTGTCAGGCTTGCTTCCGCGCATGCCGATGACGCCGACATTTACCTTGAGCACTACCGCTCCGAGTCGATCGCGCTTGAAGACGAACGCGTCAAGCACACGGCGAGCGACGAAGGCTTTGGCGCAGGGTGCCGGATCGTCGTCGGCGAATCGGAGGGCCTGGCCGCCACCGCCTCCGTGGAGCCGAAGGCGATCGAAGAAGCGGCGCAAGCCGCGCGCGCGATCGCTGTGCAGGGCGAAACGAAACAGGTGCGGCTTGCCGCTGCGCGCGCCCCGCGCCGGTATCCGGCGGTGAACCCGGCGGAGGAAGCAAGTTGGGAGGAGCGGCGGCGGATTCTTGAGGAAGTGGACCGGATCGCCCGCGCCAAGGATCCGCGCGTGAAGAAGGTGTTCGCCAACCTCTCCGCAGGCGTGAAGGAGGTGCTGATCGTGCGTGCCGACGGGCGCATCGTGCGCGACACGCGCCCGATGGTGCAGCTGCGCGTGTCCGTGATCGTCGAGGATCGCGGCCGGCGCGAATCCGGCATGGCGGGCGGCGGCGGCCGGTTTGGGCTGCGCAAGCTTCTGGAAAGCGGCATGCATCGCGAGTTCGCCGAGGAGGCAGTGCGCGTGGCGCTCGTGAACCTTGATGCGCGACCGGCGCCGGCGGGCATGTGGCCGGTGGTGCTGGGGCCGGGCTGGCCGGGCGTTTTGCTGCACGAAGCGGTGGGGCACGGCCTGGAGGCGGACTTCAACCGCAAAGGCGTAAGCGTCTTCACGGGCCGGATCGGCGAGCGCGTGGCCGCCAAGGGCGTCACCGTCGTGGACGACGGGACCCTCCCGTTGCGGCGCGGGTCGCTTGCCGTGGACGACGAAGGCGAGCCTTCGCAGCGCACGGTGTTGATCGAAGACGGCATCCTCGTCGGCTACATGTGCGATCGCAAAAACGCGCGCCTCATGGGCATGCGCTCCACCGGCAACGGCAGGCGCGAATCCTACGCGCATCCGGTGCTGCCGCGGATGACGAACACCTTCATGCTCGCAGGCGAACACGATCCCAAGGAGATCGTGGCGTCGCTCGATCGCGGGCTTTATGCGGTCAACTTCAGCGGCGGGCAGGTGGACATCACCTCCGGCCAGTTCGTGTTCACGACGAGCGAGGCCTACTGGGTGGAGCGCGGCCGCATTCAGTATCCGGTGAAGATGGCCACATTAAGCGGCGCAGGCCACGAGGTGCTCAAGCGCATCTCGATGATCGGCAACGACCTTGCGCTCGATCCGGGCATCGGCACCTGCGGCAAGGACGGCCAAAGCGTCCCGGTGGGCGTAGGCATGCCCACGGTGCGCGTGGACGGCATCGTCGTCGGCGGCGCCAAAGCTTGATAATCGACGCCCGCCGTCTGTTTTTTTTTTCGAAGGTCTCTTTATCTAAGGTCTACGGGGCCGAGCGTAAAGGTATGCGGTGTGCGGAAGGAAATTTGCACGCCTTTCACTAAACGTCCCAACCCCTTCCGGATCACGACTGGTCGCTCTATATCATCGTTTTTTCTTTCGTAGACCTTCACCCAGCGCCCTTTCGGGGTTTTAATTTTGACAACGATCCATCCCCCTTCAAAATCCTTGCGACCCACACTTGCTTTGCGAATCACGATTTCTCTTACCTTTTGAGGCCATTCAAGCAGCAAGGTGGTCCATCCCCGTTTAAAGGTATGCGCCTCTTGAAGCATCT
>CAZTLD010000190.1:0-2489 GCA_964614395.1 uncultured Zetaproteobacteria bacterium | reverse complement strand
GAGCCGATCTTCGTGAGCATCCCGCCGCCTTCGGTGCCGCGGTTCACGGTCACATATTCGCGAAAGGTGTTGCGGTTTCCGATCTCAAGCCGGCTCGGCTCGCCGCGATACTTCAGATCCTGCGGCGGCTGCCCGATCGAGCAGAACGGAAAGAAGCGGTTCTCGTCGCCGATCGTCGTCGGCCCCTCGATCACGACATGCGCATGCAACACATTGCGCGCCCCAAGCCGCACATCGTCGCCGATCACGCAATAGGGGCCGATCTTGCAGCCTTCGCCGATCTCGGCCCGCGGCGAGACGATCGCGGTGGGGTGAACCTCGGCCGTCACTCCGCCTCCACGAGCGTCGCCATCAACACGCCTTCGCAGACGAGCTTGTCGTCCACATAGGCTTCACCCCTAAAGCGCCACATCAGCCCCCGGCGGCGCAGCTTCGTAAGCTCGAAGATCAATTGATCCCCAGGGCGCACCGGCCGGCGAAAGCGCACCTCGTCCAGCCCCGTGAAATACACATGATATCGCTTGCCCGGATCGGCGGACAAAAACGCGAGCACTCCGCCCGCCTGCGCCATCGCCTCCACGATCAGCACGCCCGGCATCACCGGATTCCCGGGAAAGTGCCCCTGAAAGAACGGCTCGTTGATCGTCACGTTCTTGAGCGCGCGCACGCGCTCCTCCGGTTCATAGTCCAAAATGCGATCAATCAGCAAAAAAGGATAGCGGTGCGGAAGGTTTTTCATGATTTCATGGATATCCAACGCCGGCATCAACCCTCCTCCGTTTGCAACCTTGCCCATTTTTTGATCAGTGGCCATAAATCCTGCAACCTCATCAAAATCCCGATCGCCTTGAGCCACTGGCGCTTGGGGGCCGCGGGCGTGCCCCAATACTCGCCGGGTGCTTTGATGTCCCCGATCACGCCGGCCTGCGCACCAATCCGCGCGCGATCGGCAATGGTAAGGTGCCCCGCGAATCCCGCCTGCCCGCCGATGAGGCAGCCGCGCCCGATGCGCGTGGAGCCGGAAACACCCGCTTGCGCAGCCATCGCGGTGTGCGCGCCGACGCGCACGTTGTGGCCGATCTGCACGAGATTGTCGATCTTCACGCCGTCTTCAATGACAGTATCGCCAAGCGCACCCCGATCGATGCAGGCGTTGGCGCCGATCTCGACGTCGTTCCCGATCACGACGCGCCCGACTTGCGGGATCTTTTCAAACCGCTCGCCGCTCCAAGCAAAGCCGAATCCGTCCGCCCCGATCACCGCCCCGGGCTGCACGATCACGCGATCGCCGAGCACGCAGCCGTCCATCACGACGGCCCTAGGGTGCAGGATGCAGCCGCGCCCGATGCGCACATTGCGCCCCACCACACACCCGGCGCCGATGATCGTGCCCGCGCCGATCTCAGCGCCGGCCATCACCACCGCCTGCGCCCCCACATCCACATCGGGCGCAAGCCGGGCGCTGGGATCGATCACCGCGCTTGCATCGCGCGCTCCGCGCGCCTGAGGGAGCGGGAAAAAACGCTGCTGCAGCCGCGCATAGGCCAAGTAGGGGTCTGCAACGACGATCGCGGGGATCCCCTTCGCGTCTTCCTCGCGCACGAGCACCGCCGCCGCTTGGGTTTGCGCAAGCAGCTTGCGCCACCGCGGCGAAGCGAGAAACGAGATTTGCTCAGGCGAAGCCTTCTCCAACGGCGCAATGCCGACAATGCGCGTATTCGGATCGGCGTTCTCAAGCCTTCCCTGCACGAACGCGGCGACCTCGGCAAGCGTGGGCCGCCATCCGGAGCCATGAGCCACGGGTTTAGCGTTCGGCATCCATCAGCTTCGTGATCTCGGCCGTGATCTCGTGCTGCGGCGCGGCGTACAAAAGCACCGGCCGACCGAACACGAAATCGTAGCGCTTTTGCTTCGCGTAGCGCTCGAGCACCTTGCGGAACTTCGCCATCATCCGCATATCAAGCTGCATCTTGCGCCGGGAAAGCTCTTCCTGCGCATCCTCGCGCTTGCGGTCGAACTGCTTGCGCAGTGAAGCGATTTCCTGCTCTTTCGCCGTCACCTGCTCCACCGACATCACCACCCGCTTCTTTTCAAGCTCCCGCTCGGCCTGCTCGATGCGCTTTTGCAGC
The DNA here is from genome assembly GCA_964614395.1 of uncultured Zetaproteobacteria bacterium. GTDB lineage: Bacteria > Pseudomonadota > Zetaproteobacteria > Mariprofundales > S012-25 > CAZTLD01. The sequence goes on along the minus strand of CAZTLD010000190.1, from coordinate 360 downwards.
GCCTCAAGCTCCTTTTCCTGCCGCGCCTGAAACGCCTTGAGCTGCGCGATGCCCTGCTGATATTCCTTCGTGTTTTCGATCGCCGCCTTCACATCCACAAAAGCGATGCGAAGCTCGGCGGCGCTTGCCGAAGCCGCAAAAGCAATCGCGCACAGCGCGCCCAAGACAGCCCTTTTCATCCTTCACCCCCTAGAACATGCCGCCCAGCGCGAACTCGAAGCGTCGCACGAGATCGCCCGGCTGCTTGCGCACTGGGAAACCCCAATAAAGCCCGATCGGCCCGATCGGCGAAAGCCACTCCACCGCAAAGCCGACCGATGCGCGCATCCTGCCGAAGCCGAACGGTTCCGCAACGCGCAG
>CAZTLD010000189.1:0-2491 GCA_964614395.1 uncultured Zetaproteobacteria bacterium | reverse complement strand
TGGCGCGCGAGAAAGCCGCGCTTTTGCAGGCCTGCAAGGAGGGTGTGGCCGTGGTCGCGCCCGAGGCGCGCCCGGTCCTTGCCCGCTACGCGCCGGCGGCGCTTTCGATCCGAGAGGCGCCGGTGCCGGCGGTCGTGCCCACGGAAGAGGGATGGGCGCTGTCGCTTCACGGGCGGGTGGTGGCGTTACCGTTGGCGCTTCCCTTCGCCGGCTGGGCCAAGGCAGCGGCACTGAGCGTGGCGGCTGCGCGCGCGGTGCTTGATCGGCTGGGGATGTCCGTTTCCGATGAGAAGCTCGTGGCGGGACTGGCTTCCTGGCGGCCGGAGGCGGGGAGGATGCATCCCTATCGCCTTCGCGGCGGCCTTCTGATCGATGACAGCTACAACGCCAACCCGGCCTCGATGGAGGCAGCGCTTGCGTTTTTGCGCACGATGCCGGCGCCGAGGCTTGCGGTGTTGGGCGAAATGGCCGAGCTGGGCGAGGAGGCGGCGCGTTTTCACGAAGGGCTTTCCTTGGCCGGCATCGAGCGGGTGGTGCTGGTGGGCGAGCTGTTCGCCTCGCGACGGGACGAGCCGGGCGTGGATTGGTTTGCCGAGCTCGACGAGGAAGCGCTCGCCCGGATCGAGGCGCTGGCGCCCGGCTTTCGCACGATTCTCGTCAAGGGCTCGCGCGCTGCGCGCATGGAGCGGGTGGTCGCGCGTCTGAGGGAGGCGCTGGGGGCGGCGCATGCTGTATAACCTGTTGTATCCGCTGCACACGAAGATCTCGGCGCTGAACCTGTTTCAGTACATCACCTTCCGCGCCACCTATGCGTTTTTGACCGCGCTCGCCGTGGGGCTGTGGCTGGGGCCGCGCGTGATCGGATGGTTGGGGCGCGTCCAAGCCGGCCAGCCGATCCGCGACGACGGGCCGGCTTCGCACTTCCGCAAGGCCGGCACGCCGACGATGGGCGGACTGCTGATCCTGCTCGCCGTGGTGCTGGCCACGCTCTTGTGGGCGGATCTCGGCAACGATCTCGTGTGGGCGGCGCTGTGGACCTTGGTGGGCTTCGGGGCCATCGGCTTTTACGACGACTGGCGCAAGGTGCGGCTGCGCTCCAGCCGAGGCCTGCCTGGCCGCTGGAAGCTTGTGCTACAGCTCGCCGTGGCCTCGGTCGCTGCGGCCTGGCTTCTCCACCGGGATGGAGCGTTCGTCGATGTGCCGGTGCTGCGCATCCGTTGGGAGATGGGCGAGCCGGCCTACTTTGCGTTTCTCGTGTTCGTGATGGTGGGCGCATCCAACGCGGTCAACCTCACGGATGGACTGGATGGTCTGGCGATCGGCCCGGCGTTCATGACCGCAGCGGCGCTCGCCGTCGTCGCCTACGCCGCCGGGCATGCCATCTTTGCCGAGTATCTGCGCATCCCGTATGTGCGCGGCGCGGGAGAGCTTGCGATTTTCTGCGCGGCGATGGTGGGCGCGGCGCTCGCCTTTTTGTGGTTCAACGCCTATCCCGCGCAGGTGTTCATGGGGGATGTCGGGGCTCTGGCGCTCGGCGGGGCGCTGGGCTTCGTCGCCTGCGCGGTGCATCAAGCGTTTCTGCTCGCCATTGCGGGGGGCGTGTTCGTCGCCGAGGCGCTGTCCGTGATCACGCAGGTGGTGAGTTTCAAGCTCACCGGCCGGCGCGTGTTTCGCATGGCGCCGATTCATCATCACTTTGAGCTGAAAGGGTGGCCGGAGCCGAAGATCGTGACGCGCTTGTGGATCGTCTCGATCGTGCTTGCGATGGTCGCCCTTTCCACGCTGAAGATCCGATGACGGCGCGCAGCTATCGCGGGATGCGCGTGGCGGTGCTGGGGGCAGGACGCACCGGCGCAAGCCTTGCGCGCTTTTTCATGCAGCGGGGCGCTGAGGTCGTCGTGTTCGCGGAACAGGAGCCGATGGGCTGGCCGCAGGATCTCGCCAACGTTCCGGTGGTCGTCGGGCGTCTGGATCCGGAAAGGCTTGCGCGCTTTGCGCGCGTGGCCTCAAGCCCCGGCATCCCGTGGACGCACCCGGCGCTGGTTGCGCTTCGCGCCCGCGGGGTGCGCATCATCGGCGACTGGGAGTTGTTCGTCCGCAACTGGCGTGGGGTGATTGCCGCCGTCACGGGCACGAATGGCAAAAGCACGGTGGTGACGCTGGCCGGTCGCATGGCGGAAACGCTGCCGCACGGAGCGGCGGTGGGCGGAAACCTCGGCACGCCGCTTTTGGATCTGCTGGCGCAACCGGCCAAACATGCGGTCGTCGAAGTCTCAAGCTTCCAGCTTGAGCGCTCGCGCGCGATGCGCGTGCCGGTGGCGGTGCTCACCTCGTTTGCGCCGGACCATTTGGAGGCGCATGGCGGCCTTGCCGCTTACCGCAAGGCGAAAAAGAAGCTTTTCCTCCGCCAGCGGGCCGGGGATGTGGCGATTCTTCCGGATGATCCGCATTGGCAAAGGCTTGGGCGGGCGCTTGCTGCGCGCGGCGTGCG
>CAZTLD010000188.1:0-2492 GCA_964614395.1 uncultured Zetaproteobacteria bacterium | reverse complement strand
GGATGCCCACGCCCCCGCAAGCGCCATTCCCAAACCCAGCGCAAACACCGGCGCGCCCACGAGATTCACAAGCGGCGCATACGGCGCCCACCAGCCGAAGCGATCGGCGATCACCGGAAGCGTCAGCCACCACGCCGCGACGCTTCCTCCCAGCGCAGCGCGCACACCGTGGCGAAACCCCGTTTGCGCCCACCAGACGAGCGCGCCGGTGGCCAGAAACGACAGCCACAGCGAAAGCGATCCCACCGCCGCAGGAGACCATGCAAGCATCGCAACGAGCGCCATCACCAGAAGGTGCAGGCCCTGCCTCGGCCATCCCTGCGCCCATGCCGCCAACCCGATGAGCATCATGATCCACGCGCGCACCGCCGACGGCGGCGCGCCCGCAAGCCCCACATAGAGGCTTGCGCCGAGCGCCGCACCAAGCGCAAAGGCCACGCGCCCCCGCACCCAAAGCGCCAGAACCGGCCACAGCCAAACGATCCCGCGCGCACAAGCGCCGAAGGCCGCGCCCACCAGCCCCACATGTAGCCCGGAGATGGCAAGCCAATGGGCAACCCCAGCCGCGGAAAAGGCATCAAGCAACGCCCCGTCCGCCCACCCGCGCATCCCCAGCACCGCTGCAAACCACAGCGCGCGGGCGCGATCGTCGGCGATGTGCTCCACGATCGCCTCTGCGACCTTCGCTCGCAGCCGCCCGCGCACGCTGGGGGGCGCAAGCACCTGGATGCTGCGCACGCTTCCCACCAGCACGATCCCGCGATCCCAGCACCAGCGGGCGTAGTCCCACGCGCCGGGATTGGCGAAGTTCTCCGGCCGATGCAGCCGCGCACGCCCGCGAATGCGCGCGCCCTCCGCCACGCGCACGGGGCTGTAGACGCGCACGCGCCCGGAAAGCGCTCCCAAGCGCTCGGCTCGTACATCCTCAAGCACCAGCATCGCGCCGTGGCGGCGCCAATCGGCCTCAGCGACGGTGGCAGTGATCACGAGCCTGGATTGCGTCCACGGCTTGAGATCCTGCGCGGCGATCCAGCCTGCACGGACGAGATCCAGCGCCCCCAAAAGCATCCCGATCGCCAGCCACGCCACCAGCCCAGGCTTTCGCCGCATCCACGCCCATGTCGCGACCGCGCACCCAATTAGCCCCGCCACCCCTAGCGGAACGAGATCGGTGCGCACGAGCAGCAAACCCAAAACCCCCGCGGCCGCGCCCGGCCACAGCGGGGAAATCGAAACGCTAGCCCGTATAGGCCACAAGCCCTCGGATCATCAAGTCCGCACCGCAGCGGCGGTGGCGGATCTCGGTAAGCCTCGGCGCCGTGCCCAGATGACCCGCACCGACCCCATCCCACAGCGGCCGTCCACGCCCGCCGATCAAAATCGGCGCCACGAACAGCACCATTTCGTCCACGAGCTGCGCATCCAGCAGCGCGCCGATGAGCTTGCCCCCGCCCTCCACCATCAGCGCAAGCCGCCCCTCCCGGCCAAGATCGGCGATCACCTCCGGAAGCGTTCGGAAAGGCTTCACCTCCACGCCGGCCTGCGTCCACGCGCGCGCTTCGTGCTCCGGAATCTCCATCGCATAGATGCGGCTGGGCGCCTGGCCGTCGGCGATGCGCCAGTGCGGCGAAAAGGCGGGAAGCGTGCGCGCGATCACGACGCGCAGCGGCGGCGGCGCGCGCCTTGCGACCCCGCGCACCGTAAGCTGCGGGTTGTCCGCGCGCAGCGTGCCCGCGCCGACGATGATCGCATCCGCCTCCGCCCGCAGCCGGTGCGCGGCGCGTCGGGCGCTTGCGCCGGTGATCCACTGCGACTCACCACCGCCTGTGGCGAGCATCCCGTCCACCGACACCGCGGCCTTCGCGAGCACCCACGGCCGTCCCCGCTGCACCCAAGAGAGAAACGGCCGGTTGAGTGCCGCAGCCTCCCCGGCCAGCACCCCGCCCTCCACCTCGACGCCGGCCGCGGCCAGCCGATCCGCGCCGCCGCGCATCTTCGGGTTCGGATCGGCGATCCCGTAAACCACGCGCCGAATGCCAGCGCGCACGATCGCATCCACGCACGGCGGCGTGCGCCCGTGCGCGTTGCACGGCTCAAGATTCACATAGAGCGTCGCGCCGCGCGCGGCCTCGCCCGCGTTCGCAAGCGCGATCGCTTCCGCGTGCGGCATGCCGGGGCGCTCATGCCAGCCCTCACCGACGATCCGGCCGTCGCGCACCACGACCGCACCGACGCGCGGGTTCGGGTGCGTGCTGCCGATCCCGCGCCGGGCCAACGCAAGCGCCCGGCGCATCCAGCGCAAATCGTCGGACATGGCTTCAGCATGGCGAAAAAAACCGCCCCTGACAACATCCTCGCTGGCGAAGAAAGGCTTCCGCCCCCAGCATGCGGCGCATGTGGTGCGTGCTTTCCCCGGCCAAGCGTTTGACGCCGTTGCCGGCCGATCCGGCCTTTCCGATGACGCAACCCGTGATGACGGAACAGGCCGCGAT
>CAZTLD010000187.1:0-2493 GCA_964614395.1 uncultured Zetaproteobacteria bacterium | reverse complement strand
GTTCTTCGCTCGTTTCCACGTTGGCCGCGCTGGGGATTGCGATGCGTGTCAGCGTTGAGCGCTCAAGCGTCCCCTGGCGTCGGCTGATGAGCCCCTTTGCCAAGGCGGATTAGTCCACGCCGATTGCCTCACGCCAAGCGATGAGCAGCCGGAACTCTTCGTTGGTCAGCTCCACGGAGAGGCTCGCTTTGATCTCGGCCAGCGACGCATAAGGATCGGCCTCGTCCATCTCCGTCATCAGCGTGTTGTAGGCATCGCCGAAATACTTCGGCACATCGATCGGGTAACCCGCGCGCACGAGCGCGACGAAGTTTTTCAGCACATGCTCGGGCGGGATCTTTTGTTTTTCTGCGATCTCTTCGATGGACAGTCCCTTTTTGTAGAGCTCGTAGGTGAAAAGCTGCGCATCCGTGGCTGGCGGACCCTTCGCGATCAGCTTGGGCGCGCCGTCGATCGCCGCAGGCTCCGGTGTCTGATTGAGGTGTTCGCGGATCACGGCCAGAAACCGCTCGCCGTAAGCATCCACCTTCGCCTTGCCCATGCCGCTGATGCGCAAAAGCCCTTCCTTCGTGGTCGGCTTTTGCTGGCTCATCTCCACGAGCGCGACATCGCTGGCGATGATGTGGGGCGCGATGTCCTCTTCGTCGGCGATCTTGTGCCGCAGCTCGTCGAGCTTCCGATACAAGACTTCGTCCTTCTTCACGCCGAGCCGCACCAGCCCTCGCCGCACGCCCGGCCGGTAGCGGGCCAGGATCAGCTTTTCGCCCGCCTCGATCGCTTGCGCCTTTTCCTCCACCGGTTTGAGCGCGCCGTGCTTGGCTACGTCTTGCATGAGAAAGCCGCGGTGCACGAGCTGGCGCAGGATCGAGGTCCACTCCTCCACGCTCAGGCCCTTGCCCGCGCCGTACACATCAAGCTTGTCGTGCCCATGCTCGCGGATGCGCTTGGTGTTCGCGCCGCGCAGCACATCGACGACATAGCCGACGCCGAAGTTGCCGCCGAGCGCCCGCACCGCGCGCAACGCCAGGCGCGCGTGCTCGCTGGCGTCATAGGTCTCGGGCGGATCCAGGCAGATGTCGCAGTTGCCGCACGGCTCCTCCAGCCGCTCGCCGAAGTAGCCCAAAAGCGCTTGCCTGCGGCAGCTGAGCGCCTCGGCAAAGCCCACCATCGCGTGGAGCTTGTTGAGCTCAATGCGCCGTTGCTCCGGATTTTCCACATTGTCGATCAACCGGCGCACCAGCGTGACATCACCGGGCCCATAAAGGAGCAATGCCTCTGCCTCCAGCCCGTCGCGGCCGGCGCGCCCCGTTTCCTGATAGTAGGCTTCGATGCTCTTTGGCAGGTCGTGGTGGATCACGAAGCGGACATTGGGCTTGTCCACACCCATGCCGAACGCGATCGTCGCCACCATCACGCGCACGCGGTCGCGCAGAAAGTCTTCCTGCACCTTCTCGCGCAGCCGCGACGGCATGCCGGCATGGTAAGGCGCAGCCTTGATCCCGTGGCGCTGCAGGTTGACGGCGAGTTCATCCACCCGCTTGCGCGACATGCAGTAGATGATGCCGCTTGCGTTCTTCCATCCCTCAAGAAAGCCCAGAATCTGCGCCAAGGGCTGGCGCTTTTCCGCCACGAGGTAGCGGATGTTCGGCCGGTCGAAGCTGGAGACGAACCACTCGGCGTTTTCCATCTTGAGCTGCCGGACGATGTCTTGGCGCGTGTGTTCGTCCGCGGTGGCGGTGAGCGCCAGCATCGGCACCTCGGGAAACGCCTCCCGCAGCCGGCCAAGCTCCACATAATCCGGGCGGAAATCGTGCCCCCACTGCGAGACGCAGTGCGCCTCGTCTACGGCAAAAAGCGCGATCTTGATCTGCCTGAGCAGATCCATGAACGCGCGCGTGAGCAGCCTTTCCGGCGCGACATACAAAAGATCCAGCTCGCCTGCGCGCAGCCGCTCAAGCACGATCCGCGCCTCGGCCGCCTTCAGCGACGAGTTGTAGTAGGCGGCGCGCACGCCGTTGGCGACGAGCGCATCCACCTGATCCTTCATCAGCGAGATCAGCGGCGAGACGACGATGCCCACCCCAGGACGCACGATCGAGGGAATTTGGTAACAGAGGGACTTCCCGCCGCCGGTCGGCATCAGCACGAAGGCGTCGCGCCCTTCGATGAGCGCATCGATCACCTTTTCCTGCAACGGCCGGAAGGACTCAAAGCCAAACACCTCTCGGAGCACCTTCCGAGCCTTGGTTTTCATTTGGCTGATGCTGGGTTCTTGACGCGATCGGGCTGAGGAAAGCTTGGCACTCATGGCTATATATTCCAGCACCTCGGCCGGCTTTAGGCAAGCCCCGCGTCAAGGACGTCTAAAAGCCGCTGGGTGTGCAGGAAGCGGGAAAGGTAAGGGGGCGGGGCGCCAAGACCGCGCGCATCGATGAGAATCTTGAAGGTTTCGCCCATCTGCTGCGGCATCGTAAGGCGCTTGATTTCCGCCAG
>CAZTLD010000186.1:0-2494 GCA_964614395.1 uncultured Zetaproteobacteria bacterium | reverse complement strand
GGGTTTGCCGCATCGTTCGCGCGGTTGGCAATGTGCGTTTCGTTGTCGAGGAGCTAAACGAGGTAACGAAGCCCAGCTACGCGCCGCCGGCGTGGAAGTGGTTGTGCTCAAGGGGCAGGCATCGGGGCGTCCGGATCATCGGCGTGAGCCAGCGCCCCGCAAGCGTGGACAAGGATTTTATCGGCAACGCCACCGAAGGCTGGGCAGGGCGGCTTCCGTATGAGCGCGACCGTAAGGCGCTTGCGCCGGTTCTGGGAGAACACGCCGAGCAGCTCGCGACGTTGCCGCCGCATACCTTGATCCATTGGCCGGAATAGGCGATGATTGCAGCAAAGGGGGGCATGATGGTGCGCAAGCGCATGCAGTTGGTGATCCGCGTTCCCGTTCGTGTCAAGAAGGAAGGCCGCTATTGGATCGCGTCGTGCCCGGCGTTGGACGTGCATTCGCAGGGCGGCACGAAGAGCAAGGCGCTGGAGAATCTGCGGGAGGCCTTGGAGTTGTTCCTTGAGACCTGCATCGAGATGGGCACGCTTGGGGAGGTGCTGAGGGAAGCAGGGCTTCACGTTCGGCATCGCGGCGGCGAAGTGCCCGAGCCTGCGCTTGACGTTCCGATCAAGCTTGCGGCATGAGCCGGATCCCGCCCGTCGGCTGGCGGGATTTAGTGCGTGTGTTTGAGCGCATAGGGTTTCGCATCCGGCGAGAGAAAGGCGACCACATCATCATGACCAAACCGGGCGTGCACCGCCCGATCGTGATTCCCAAGTATCGCCAGCTTGGGCAAGACATCATTCGCGCCAACATGCGCACGGCGAAGTTGTCTCGCGAAGAGTTCTTGCGTCTTCTCAGGGATGAGTAGCGCACGTTCGTGCGCACGCGCGTGCAGAAAATCGCCCGAAAATCCCAACGTAACGTAACGTTAGCCGCCGTTTGACGCGCTTCCTGCGCGGGTTGCAGCGTGCGTTTGCAAATCGTGCAGGAGGTGAACGATGAACGCGGAAACGAAGAAACTCGCGAAGCTGGTGGCCGTGATCTTCGCGGTGATCGTGATCGACAAGCAGCTTGGGCTGTCCGACCGGATTGCGAAGGCGATCCCGGGCGGCGCGGTGTAAGGAGGTTTAGCGATGGCAACGAGCGTTTACCGCAAGCCGTTGGTGGTGCATCGCAACGTGGCAAGCGCCCGCCAGCAGGGCGCGGGCATCGTGCGCTTGCCGCTCAATCGCGACTTGCTGACGCTTGAGGATCAGGTGCGCGTGGTGCTCACGCAGTCCGGCGTGGCCGCGCCGGCGACGCAGCCCGCGGACTTGGTGGCCCACGTGGCGCGCATGATCGAGAGCATCAGCATCGAAACGGATGATGGCCCGATCTTTGTCGCGCCGGGCGTGGGCGCGGCGATGCTCGCGCGCTTCACCGAGTCTGCGCCGCAGCCGGTGTTCTCTGTGGACGCGGCGGGCAACGGGCGCGCGGAGCTGACGCTCGACATTCACCACGAAAACGACGGCGCGCTGCACGACCTTCTCACGGCGTTGGAGACGGGGCGGCTGAGCAAGCGCGATCTGGTGATCCGCCTTGCCGATCCGGTGGCGGCCGGGCTTTGGCAGGCCGGCGCGGGCGGCGCGGGAACGCCGCAGTATGAGGTGCGCGTGCAGGCCGAGATGATCCCGGAGCTGACCGGCGTCGGCGAGCATGAGACGTTCGAGGCCGTGGATGAGGAGACCGGCGAGGCCGTGGAGGTGCCGAACGAGCATTACGGCGCGGGCACGTTGGTGCATCGCGTGGCGAGCCAGCGCAAGACGCTCGCGAACGCCGGCCAGCACGACTTCCTGTTGCAGGGCGTCGGCAACGCGGTTCGCTTCATCGCGCTTGTCGCGATCGATCCGGCCACGGGCAAGCCTGTGGATGGCGCGGTGACGGACGTCCGGCTGAACGTGGCCGGCGAAGACGTCCGCAACCTGCGCTGGGAGGAAATCCGCGCCGCCAACCAGGCCAAGCGCGGTTTCGACCATGCGGGCGTGGCGGTGCTGGACTTCGGCGATGACGAAGAGGGCTTCCTTGATCTTGGCGACGTGGCCGAGGCGCGGCTGTTCGTCACCGCCACCGGCACGCCGGCCAACGTCGAGCTGCACGTGATCGAGGACTACACGGCAGAGGCGTAAAGCCAAAGCGCGCGGGGAATACTCGCGCGCTTCACTTTGCGCTTTCGGAGGTGGTAATGGGTTGGTTCAGTGGAGCTTTCAGGCCGTTTCGGCGCGTGATCCGCAGGCCTGCGCGATTCGTGAGGCGGCGCGTGATCAGGCCTGTGTGGCGCCCCGTTCATCGCGCGATCCGCAGGCCTGCGCGATTCGTGAGGCGGCGCGTGATCAGGCCTGCATTTCGTCCAGTTCGGCGCGCAATCCGCAGGCCTGCGCGGCCTGTGGTGCGGCGTGCGCCAAAGCCAGCGCCTCAGTTTCCTCGCGTGCGCGCGGCGATCGCCAAGACTCAGGCGGCGATCAAAGAC
>CAZTLD010000185.1:0-2517 GCA_964614395.1 uncultured Zetaproteobacteria bacterium | reverse complement strand
GAGAAGTTGTAAACGGGCTTGTAGCCGTGGCGCGCAAGCCACACCGCCGCCCGTGCCGAGCGCATGCCGGAGGCGCAGATGCAGACGACCGGCCGCCCCTTCGGGATCTCGTGCGCGCGCTGGGCGAGCTCCGCAAGCGGGATCAACAGCGCCCCCTTCGGGTAGCCCGCCGCCTGCTCGGCCGGCGTGCGCACGTCCACGACCACCGGATTTTGGTCGCGCAGCCGCAAGAAGCCCGCCGCATCGAGCGACTGCACGCCGGCCAGCCGCGGCGCCAGCAGCCGCTGCCAGACGAGCCACGCCACCAGCGCCCATGCGATCGCGGCCGGCAGGTGCTGGATCAGCGCATCCTTCGCGCTCATGCGCAACCCGACTTGAAGCCCAGCTTCTTCAAGAAGATCTCCATCGGGCAAAAGCGCGTGAAGCCCGACTGGAACAGGTTCGCGCCGACGAACAGCGTGAACCACAGCCAGGTGGGCTTCGTGATGTCCACGCCGTTCACCTTCCAGGCCAACAGCACCGAAAGCATCACGAAGCTTCCGGCGATGATCCGAATCAAGCGCTCCACCGTCATCGCATCCCTCCTTTTAGAAACTCCATCGCGCCCAGAGATAGGCGTTGTCGTCGTGTTTCATCATGCCGAGCAGCCAGGAATCCGGCCCGCCCTTGAACACGTGGCCGCCGGCCGCCACCGAAAGCGCATCGTTCACCGCATAGGAAAGCTCGGGGTTCACCATCGTGCCGCCGTGCTGGATATGCATCGCGAACAGCGCGAACACGAGCGTCTGGTTCAGAAACTGCGCGCGCAGGTTCGCGGTGTAGAAGATCCGGTGCCGCGGCAGCGGCTTCGGGCCTTGCCCCGCGGCGAACGCCTGCTGCGCGGCGCGAAGATACGCCTGATAGTGGAGCATCCGCTCGCCATAGACTTGCAGGGCGAGCGTTGCATCCGGCCAGATCTCGTGCTCGTAGCCAACAAGCCAGCGCTGCTGGCTGTTTGCGATATAGGGATTCGTGCCGTTTTTGTCCTCCACGGACTGATACAGGCCCGCTTCGAGCGAGAGCACGCCGCCCAGCACGCCGCCTTGGATCGTGCCTGCATAGACGTTGAGCCGCGGATAGATCACGAAGCCCTGCGCATCCATCGCCTTGTCCGGCTGGTGCCAATGCGTGCGCGCCGCATAGAGATTGAAGTCCCAGCTGCCGGCGGGAATGTGCACGCGAAGCCCCGCCTCGCCCGCATGCAGCGTGCCCGCGGGCTTCTTCTCGCCCCTCATGCCGGGCGGCATGTAAACCACCCAGCGGTTCACATCCGGCACCACATCCACCTGCGCGCGCGGCGCAAGCACCAGCTCAATGTCCACCGGCCCCGCGAAGTGCGTGATCTTGAGCGCATCCACCGGCAGCTTCATGTACTCAAGCGGCAACCCCGCATAGAACGCCGCCCAGTTCTTCGGCCAGATGTCGCTGATGAACAAACGATCGGCCACGCCCCAAGTCATCATCTGGCGGCCGGCGCGCACCTCGAACAGATCCCCGCGCCATTCGCCCCACAGCTCGCGCACGTCGAGGCTTGCGGGGTTGGCCGCCTGCCCCGGGGCCTGCACGAGCGCATTGTCGTAAAGCGCGTCCACCTTCGCGACGAAGCCCACCGACCCGTCGTCGGAATCGCCCGTCGCTTCAAGCCGCAGCCTCTCCTCGGCGGCAAGCCAGTTGTAGCGCTTGCCGGCAAGCGCGCTAGGGGCGGCCAGCCGATGGCTGCTGGCGCGCAGGCTTGCCGCGCCCTGCACGAAGCCGTGCAGCTCCAGCTCCATCGCGGGCGCGGCCGGGGCGGCGAGCACCGCCCCCAGAGCCGCCCAGATCCACAGCGTGCGCCGCATCGCGCTCACCTCACCCACCGCTTCGGCGGATTGCGCAGGCTGCGCTCGGTGAAGAGGTTGTCCGGCACGCCGATGTCCAGCTTCACGTCGGTGAACTCGACCGTCGTGTAGTGGGGCGTGGCGAGGTTCTCCATCTTGCCGGCCATGCCGATCCAGTAGTTTCCGACCTTTTGCCACTTCGTCATCGTGAAGCGCTTCACCTCTTTGCCGGCATCATCGTAGTAGCTTTCGCGCAGCACGAGGTAGGTCTCCTGATCCACCCAGGTCTTGCGCCAGGCGTAGTCGCGCTGCGGGGTCTTCGGCGTGTTCTTGATCACCCACGCCTTGCGGCCGTTGATCGTCTCCTCGCCGAGAAGCTCGGAGTTGTCCTTGCTCGGATGGCGGCCGGAGATGTCCTCGTAGGTGAAATCGGACCCGACGAACGCGGTGCGCGCATCGCCCGGCGCAATGCGCTTCACCATCCGGATGGCCGGGATGAACAGCCAGCGCTCGTCATCGCCCAGCGGATGCTTGTGCACGAGGAAGGTCATCCCGCGCACATCTGCCGGCTTCTTGAAGTAAACGAAGAACATCTGATCGCCGCCTTCGGCGACGTCCTTGCGCAGGATCGTGAACTCGCGGATGCGCTTGCCGCCGTCCG
>CAZTLD010000184.1:0-2545 GCA_964614395.1 uncultured Zetaproteobacteria bacterium | reverse complement strand
AGCGAGACGGGAGGCGGGCGCTGAGCTTCATTGCGGTCAGCTCTCCACACTGGCACGGGGGCGATTCGATCCGCCGCATCATGTGGGATGTCGTGGTTGCGCTCGTGCCGGCGTTTCTCGTTGCGGTGTGGCTTTATGGGTGGCTTGCCGTGTTGGTGGTGGGGGCAAGCGTGGCGACGGCGATCGTGTCGGAAGCGGCGTTTCTCAAGGCGCGCGGGCTTCCCGTGGCCCCGAGGCTGGCCGACGGCTCGGCCGTGATCACGGGGATGCTTTTGGGGCTGATGCTTCCGCCGACCACGGTGTGGTGGATGGTCGTGGCGGGCGCGGCGTTCGCGATCGTGGTCGTGAAGCAATCGTTTGGGGGGCTTGGCTACAACCTGTTCAACCCGGCCGTTTCGGCGCGGGTGATGCTGATGGTCTCGTTTCCGGCGGCGATGACGCAGTGGGCGGTGCCGATGCCGCTGGGCGCCGCGCACGACTGGTATGATTTCGCCACCGCGTGGCGGGTGTTTGCGCATGGGCTGGGCGCGTTGGATCGGTGGGATGCGGTAAGCAGCGCCACTCCGCTCGGCGCGGTGGATCTCGCGCTGCGCGAGGGGCGAAGCGCGCTGGAGGCACTTTCCAACTGGCAGGCGTCGGCGGCGTTCTGGGGGATGGAGCCGGGTTCGCTCGGGGAGACGAGCGCAGCCGCGATCGTCCTCGGCGGGATTTGGCTTTTGTGGCGCAATGTGATCACATGGCATGTGCCGGCAAGCTATCTCGTGAGCTTGGCGCTGTGCGCGGCGGTGGCGCATGCGCTCGCGCCCGAGCGGTTTCCGGGGGTGGCGTTTCATTGGCTCAGCGGCGGCGTGATGCTGGCGGCGTGGTTTGTGGCCACCGATCCCGTCACCAGCCCCTCCACGCCTTCCGGGCGGCTGGTGTTCGGCGCGGGGTGCGGCGTGCTCACTTGGCTGATCCGCAGCTTCGGGAACTACCCTGAGGGCGCGATGTTCGCGGTGATGATCATGAACGCAGCCACTCCGTTGATAGACCGCTACCTGCGCCCGCGCGTGTACGGACGATGAGACGGATGGTGTTGGCGCTCGTGGCCGTGGGCGCAGGGGCCGCGCTCATCGTCGGCGTCTTCGCCGTGCTCACCGCGCCGGCGATTGAGCGTGCGCGGATCGAGGCGCTGCACAAGGCGCTGATGGGCGTGTTGCCGCCGCATGCGAACGATCCGCCGAAGGAAAGCTTCGTCGTCGAAGGCGTGCGCTTTTGGCCGGCGCGCGACGCGCACGGGCGGCTTTTGGCGCTGGCCTGGGAGGTCGTCGCGCCGGACGGATATTCCGGCCCGATTCGGCTTTTGGTGGGCGTGCGGCCGGACGGGGTGCTCACCGGCGTGCGCGTGATCGAGCATCGGGAAACGCCGGGGCTTGGCGACGGCATCGTGCGCAACCAGGCGTGGATTGCGTCGTTCGTCGGGCGCTCGCTTGCGAACGCGCGCTGGGAGGTGAAAAAATACGGGGGTGATTTCGATCAGTTCACGGGGGCGACGATCACGCCGCGCGCGGTCGTGCACGCGGTGGGAAAGGCCTTGGCGTTCTTTGCGGCGCATCGGGAGGCGATCGTGAGCGCAGCGAAAAGAGGTGAACGATGAGTGCGGTGCCGGCCGAGGCTCATGCGCCTTCGCTGGGCGAGATCGCGCGCGAGGGAATCTGGCATCGGAACACGATCTTCGCGCAACTGCTTGGGATGTGCCCGCTTCTGGGTGTCACGACGAGCGCCGAAAACGGCCTATGGATGGGGCTTGCGACGACATTGGTGCTCGCAGGCTCCAATGCGGTGGTTTCATCCATTCGGAGCTTCATTCCGCGCGAGGTTCGGATCCCTGCCTACATCACCGTGATCGCGGCGTTCGTCACCGTCGTGGATCTGGCGATGGACGCTTGGGCGCACGAGATGCACAAGGTGCTCGGGTTGTTCATTCCGCTGATCGTCGTCAACTGCGCGATCATGGGCCGCGCCGAGGCGTTCGCAAGCCGCAATGGTGTGCTTGCCTCGCTCGTGGATGGCGTCGCGGTCGGGTTTGGGTTTACGATCGCACTTGTGATGCTCGGCGGCGGCAGAGAGCTTCTAAGCAGCGGAAAGCTCTTTGGCGTGAAGCTGTTGGACGGTTATCCCGATGTGCTGCTTTTCCTGCTGCCGCCGGGGGCGTTCATCGTGCTGGCCTGGATCATCGCAGGGCTGCGGGCGGCGGGCTGGATCCGCGAAGGAGGGAGCTGATGCCTTATCTGCGGCTGGAGACGAATGTGGAGATTGAAGATCCGGAGGGCTTGGCTGCACGGCTTTCAGCGTTCGCGGCGGAGGCGCTGGGGAAGAGCGAGGCGTTCGTGATGGTAAGGATCGAACCTATTGCCGTGATGCGCTTTGCCGGCGGCGATGCGCCTTGCGCGTTCCTGGAGCTGCGTTCGCTGGGGCTTTCCGAAGAAGCGGCGCGCGCGTTGAGCGAGCGCTTCACGCGCTTTCTCGCCGACGCGTTGAACATCCCCGCCGATCGGATCTACAT
>CAZTLD010000183.1:0-2547 GCA_964614395.1 uncultured Zetaproteobacteria bacterium | reverse complement strand
GAGCATCGGCGCACGGACGCGGTGCAGGACATGGAGATCGCGCTGGAGATGATCCGGCAGGACATCGAAAACGGCCTCGTCGTCGGCGGCGTGCCGCAGATCACGATCCAGCCCGCGCCGCCCGCCGGCCCCACCACCGATCTTTGGATCGAGACATGGGAGCCGGATGTCGCGTTTTGGAACAACGACGCCAATCTGCAACAGAACAACGAGTACCGCGCGCTGCGGCACTACCAGTTCGCGCCCGGCGTGCTCAAGCTCGATCGCAACACGCGCGACGGCGCGGACAGCCCCCAGCCGCTCATCGGCGACACCGGGCCGAAGAGCTACCTCAAGGTCGTGGACTTTCAGGTGTGGCCCGCCGGGCCGAACGATCCCGCGCCCACGTGCCCGAACGGCCGGCCGTATCTGGGCGCGCCGGCGAAGATGATTCCGCCTGCGCTCAACGACGAAAGCGGCGGGCAGGTGACGAGCAAGCCGTATGTCGTGATGCTCGAGGTGGAGGTGCCGGTGGGCTCGCGGTTCGGCCAGAAGCGCGACCATTGCGGCAACCCGACGCAGCTGCCGCGCGTGATCCGCTATTTGCAGGCGGCGCCGCTCAATGCGGTGTCCAGATAGGAGGCGGCGATGAGAAGCGAGCGCGGATACATCTTGGCGACGTCGCTGCTTTTGCTGGCGGTGCTCAGCGTTTTGGGCGCGGTCGGCGCCTACAAGGCGATGTTGGGCACGCGCATCGCGAAGGTGAAGGGCGATTATGCGCGCGCGAAGCAGGCCGCCGAATCGGGGCTTGCGCAGCTTTTCTGGTATTGGACACAGGCGCAGGACAACACGCCGGGTTGCACGCACTATAGCCCTCCCGATCCGGGGTGCGTGGAGCGCGAGGCGGTGATCGCGCATGTGCTGCAGGGATCGGCGTTGCCGGCCGATGCGCCGTTCGTGGCCGACCTTTACGGCGAGAGCCTGGCGGATCTGGACCGGAACGCCGGCGGCATCGATGCGCGCATCCAGCGCGATCCGCATGTGCGCGTGTATGCGTTCGTGCTCGATGCCAATGGCAATCCGGTGGGGATGCAGCCTGTCCCGAACGCGAACTGGGGGCAGGGCCAGGGCGTGCAGGTGGCGGTCTGGACCACGAGCTACAAGAAGCCCCAGCCCGGGCAATACCCCTATGGCGATGCGAACGCGGGCTGCACCGGCTCGGGCTGCATGCTCGTCACCTATGCGCTTGGGCGGGATGGGGAAGTGCGGGCGCTCGTGCGCGAGGCGCAAGGGTTCTTCACGCACAGGCTTACGGGTGTGACCGCGATCACGAACGCGCCGCCGTATGCGACCTGGACGGATCTGTGCAACCTCACGAACGGCAACGCGACCGGCGCGAACCTCAGCTGGAGCTCGAATCGCGACGGGCGGATGCTCGTGGAGGCCACGCAAGCGCCGTATGTGCTTTCGCCGTTCCCGAACGGGATCGCGAATCCCGCCCCGGGCCAGAAGAACGACGCGATTCCCTCAGGGACGGCGCTTTCGTCGAACACGAACATGGGCCTGGGCGGAAAGAAGTTTCGGAAGAAGACCAGCTCCACCTCGGAGCTGACCTCGACGAGCACGCCGCTTTTGGTGTATTCGACGCACAGAAGCACGCAAGGCGTGCGCGCGCAGTGGGCGGACTGGAACGGGAGCGCGATGGATCCCGCAGGCGCGGACGATCCGTATCCGATCCTGCCGAAGGACATCCTGCGCCCGGGGCTGGCCGCCACACCCGACAAGATTCGCTACTTCGACGTCGCAGGCGACGGCCAGCTTTTCGCGCTCAATGTGTATCGTTGGCTGGCGGAGCAGTTCACCTGCCAGCATGTGCTGCCCGATCCGGCCAATCCCGCAGGGGCGATCGATCCGAGCACCGGCACGAGCACGGATCCCTATGCGAACGGCGCGTTCTGCAAGAAGGCGGTGGAGCTGCAGCGGCGGATCATGGCGCTGTATCCGTTGCCGGCAGCAGAGCGGCCGCCTGCGGGCGCGACGCTCGCGGACAAGGTGAACCGCTACTGGCCGAAGATCACCGGCCGGCTCACGGTGGAGGACTTTTGGCGCAACGTGCGCGACGGGCGGCCGATGTTCGGCGTCGTGCGCGTGATGTATCCGGCGAAGCCCTTCTTCAACACCGGCCAAGCGTGCAAGAGCGCCGGCGGGCGCATCGTGACGCTGTATGACGTGCTCAAGACGCCGAAACTCAACAACATCACGCTGGGGGCGAGCGTAAGCTTCCCGTCCGGCCGCACCGTGACGATCGGCGTGGGCGCGCGCGTCGTGATCTACGGGATGTTTCTGCTCGATTACTTCACCGACAACAATACCAACCTCGTGTTCGACGCAGCCTCGGGCGAGCGGCTGCTGCTTCCGATCGAATCCACGGACGCCTATTTGAAGCTGGAGGTGCCGCTTTTGGTGAATCCGGCTTTGCCTGCCGGCGCGGCTGGCGCGCAGCTTACGCCGTTTCCGACGATCGCGTCCACCGGCCGGATCGTCGGCGGCGTGGAGCGCGTCGTGGAC
>CAZTLD010000182.1:0-2555 GCA_964614395.1 uncultured Zetaproteobacteria bacterium | reverse complement strand
GGTGTTCGTTTACGGAACGCTCAAGCGCGGCCAAGCCGCCGCCCGGCTCATGGAAGCGATGGGCACTTTCGTCGGCGAAGGGGTGCTCGCCGTGCCGGGGGTGTTGCTGCAATGGGCGTATCCGGCCTTCGTGCGCTGGTCGCAGCTTTCCGCCCCTGTTCGCGCACGCGCGCAGGCAGCCCGTGCGGTGGGCTATCTGGTCGGCGAGGTGTGGCAGCTGCGTGATCTCCGGGCGCTGGCCCGGCTTGACGCCTACGAAGACGCCCCCCGCCTCTACCGGCGCGTGCGCCTGCCGGTGCGCACGGAGCGCGGCGTGATCCGCTGCTGGGTTTACGAAGCCGCGCGATGGGATGCGCGCGCGTCGTTCGTGCGGCCGGATCGCTGGGGAAGGATCCGGTGGTAACGGCTAGCGGGCCTCTTTCGGCAAAAGCGAAGCCAGCGTCCTAGCGAGCGCCTCCGGCTCGCCCCGCACGCGCACGCGCTTCGCGCGCGAGGCATGGCCGCTTGTGATCTCCACCGCCCGTTTCGGCACGCCGAAGATCTCCGCCAGCGCCTCCACCACCGCGCGGTTGGCCTCGCCCTCCTTCGCCCGCGCGCGCACGGCCAGCTTCACCGCATCCCCGTGCAGCCCCACGATGCCCTCGCGGCGCGCGCCCGGCTGCACATGCAGCGCGATCTCGATGCCGTCGTCGCGCTTTTTCACCGCCTTCATCGCTACCCCTTGATGCAGATGATCGGCTCCAGCCTCGCCACGGGCCTCGCCAGCCCCGCAAGCTCGGCCGCCCGCACCACCTCGTCCACATCCTTGTAGGCGCCCGGCGCCTCCTCGGCCACGCCGCGCATGCTCACCGCGCGCACCGCGATCCCCCGCGCCCCCAGCTCGCGCACCACTTCCGCGCCGCGCCAGCGCTTGCGCGCCTGATGGCGGGAGACGGCGCGGCCCGCGCCGTGGCAGGCCGAGTGCCACGCGCGCCCGGGCGAGGTGCCGGCCAGCACCCACGAGCCGGTGCCCATCGTGCCGCCGATGATCACCGGCTGACCATAGGGGCGCAGCGCATCGCAAAGCTGCGGATGTCCCGGCGGAAAGGCGCGCGTGGCGCCCTTGCGGTGCACGAAGAGCCGCCGCTCCTCTCCATTGACCCAGTGCGTTTCCTCCTTGCAGGTGTTGTGCGACACGTCGTAAAGCACCCGCAGCCGCGCCTCGGGAAACACCTCGGCGAAGGCCTCGCGCGCAAAATGGGTGACGATCTGGCGGTTCGCGAGCGCGCAGTTGATGCCGGCGCGCATCGCGCCGAGGTAGCGCTGGCCCAGCGAGGAGCGGATCGGCGCGCAGGCGAGCTCCCGATCCGGCAGCCGAATGCCGAAGCTTGCCGCCGCCATCACCATCTCCTGCAAGTAATCGGTGCCGATCTGGTGCCCCAATCCGCGCGAACCGCAGTGGATGGAGACGACCACCTCGTTTTCGCGCAGGCCGAAGCCTTCGGCGATCTCGGGGTTCACCACCTTCGCGACGCGCTGCACTTCCAGGTAGTGGTTGCCGCTGCCGAGCGTGCCCATCTCCTCGCGCTGGCGCTCTTTCGCGCGCTCGGACACGGCAGACGGATCCGCCCCGCTGATGCGCCCGCCGTCCTCGATGCGCATCAGATCCTCGGGCTCGCCGTAGCCGGCCTGCACCGCCCACACCGCGCCGCCTTCCAGCATCCGCCGCATCTCGCGCGCCGAAAGCCGAATGCGGCTGCGCGAACCCAGTCCCGCCGGCACATGCCGAAACAGCGCCGCAGCAAGCGCATCCTTTTTCGGCTCGATCTCCTCGGCGCGGAGCCCAGTGAGCAAAAGCCGCACGCCGCAGGAAATGTCGAAGCCCACGCCGCCCGCCGAGACCACGCCCTCGTCCGGATCGAACGCCGCCACCCCGCCGATCGGAAAGCCATAGCCCCAGTGCGCGTCCGGCATCACGAACGACGCCTCCACGATGCCGGGCAACATCGCCACATTGGCCGCCTGCCGAAACACTTGCTCGTCCATCGCGGAAAGGAGCTCGCTCGTCGCAAAGATCACCACCGGCGCGTTCATGCCCGCAGCCGGCGCGATCCGCCATACCGCCTCTTCCACCCGTTGCGGCCGCATCTTCGCCTCCTCACACATCCACGACACACTCGGCGATCCAACGACCGCCCTCTTCGCGCACGGAAAGCCGCGTCATCGTCGGCCCCTTCACCTCCACCGCAGGCTGGTGCCGCGCCGGATCCAGCGGCTCGCCCCCAAGCGTCGCCCGCGCGCGCCAACGCCCATTTTTCTCTTCCACCTCGCACGCGGCGCGGCGCCAGACGAACCTGCGCAGCACGAACACCGCCTCCCCGAGCAGCGCAAACAAAAGCAACTCACGATCAGGCCCTTCCGCCGCGATCGTGCGGCTTTCGCGCTCGCGGACGCGCTCCGGCTCCACGCTCACCGCTGCAAGCGCCTCCAGCGCCGCCGCATAGGCCTTCGCAAGCGTCTTGCCTTCGCCGCGGATGCCGACATCGGCGTCGTGCTCCCAGTGCTCCCAGCGCATC
>CAZTLD010000181.1:0-2555 GCA_964614395.1 uncultured Zetaproteobacteria bacterium | reverse complement strand
CATGTTCGCAGGCAGGCACAGCACCTCATCGCCGGGACGGATCACGCCCGAGGCAAGGCGTCCCATATAGCCGCGAAAGTCTTGCAGCTTGGGATCGTCCGGTCGGTTGACGAGCTGCACCGGAAGCCGCATGGGCTTTTCGTCAAGCGCATCGCTGACATCCAGCGTCTCCAAGATCTCAAGCAAGGTAGGCCCTTGATACCAGCTGAGATGCTCGCCGCGCCAAGCGACCATGTCGCCCTTCAGCGCCGAGATCGGCACGATGTGCAGATCGCGCACGCCCTGCTTGGCGGCAAACGCGCGCACCTCCTCGGCGATCGCGGCAAAGCGCGCTTCATTCCAATCCACGAGGTCCATCTTGTTCACCGCGACGATGAGATGCGGCACGCCGAGCAGCGCCAAGATGTGCATGTGCCGCTTCGTCTGCTCCTGCATGCCGTGGCGCGCGTCCACGAGCACGATCGCGGCCTGGGCGGTGGATGCGCCGGTAACCATGTTGCGCGTGTATTGTTCGTGGCCCGGGCAGTCGGCCATGATGAACTTTCGCTTGGGCGTCGCGAAATAGCGCCAGGCGACATCGATCGTGATCCCCTGCTCCCGCTCTTCCTTCAAGCCGTCCGTCAGCAGCGCGAGATTGATCTCGTCTTCGTCCGCCACATGTCGGCGGCGGCGAAGCGAAAGCAGTTGATCCTCAAACGCGCCCTTCGTCTCGACGAGCAGGCGTCCGATCAACGTGGACTTGCCGTCGTCCACGGAGCCCACCGCGGCCAGACGCAACAGGCGAACGTGTTCGCTCAGCTTCCAGTCGATCGCAGGCTGCGCAGGCATCAGAAGTACCCCTCGCGTTTTTTGTCTTCCATCGTGTTCGCGCCGTGGTCGATGATGCGCGTCTCTCGTTCGCTGCGCCGCGCGGCGGCCACCTCGGCGATGATCTCATCAAGCGTTTGCGCGGTGGAGCGCACAGCCCCGGTGCACGGAATGCAGCCCAGCGTGCGGAACCGGCACATCACCATCTTGGGCTTCTCGCCCTCTTCAAGGAACTTTTCGTACCCTTCGTAATAAGGCACCAGCAGCGCGCCGCGTTCGATCATCGGCCGTTCTTTCGCGAAGTAAAGCGGCACGATCGGAATGTTCTCCTTGCGAATGTAAAGCCAGACATCGAGCTCCGTCCAGTTGGACAGCGGAAACACGCGCACGCTTTCGCCTTCGTGGATCAACCCGTTGTAAAGATCCCACACTTCCGGGCGCTGATTCTTCGGATCCCACTGGCCGAACTCGTCGCGGATCGAATACACGCGCTCCTTGGCGCGGCTACGCTCCTCGTCTCGCCGCGCGCCGCCGAACGCGGCGTCGAAGCCGTAGTGCTCGAGCGCATCCAAAAGCGCCTGCGTCTTCAGCGCACCGCAGCAACGGGCGATGCCGAAATCCTTCGGATTCATCCCGGCCGCGATCGCCTCCTCATTCCGGTACACCAAAAGCTCCATGCCCACTTCGTTTGCGAACCAATCGCGGAACTCGTACATCTCCGGGAACTTGTAGCCGGTATCCACATGCAAAAGCGGAAACGGCGGCTTGGCCGGATAAAAGGCCTTG
Organism: uncultured Zetaproteobacteria bacterium; assembly: GCA_964614395.1. Lineage (GTDB taxonomy): Bacteria > Pseudomonadota > Zetaproteobacteria > Mariprofundales > S012-25 > CAZTLD01. The sequence goes on along the minus strand of CAZTLD010000181.1, from coordinate 962 downwards.
CGTGCAAGGTGCAGCATCACGCTCGAGTCCTTGCCCACCGAATACAGCATCACCGGATTGCGGAACTCCGCGACGACCTCGCGGATGATGTGAATAGACTCCGCCTCCAAGGCCTCCAGATGCGAAAGCCTCCTTTCGATCTCAGATGCCATCGCCGAACTCTCCTTCTCCTGCATGAGGCGCAAGGTGCAGACCGCACTCTTTGGCTACGCCTTCCTCCCACCACCAGCGTCCGGCGCGCGGATCCTCGCCCACCGCAATCGGGCGCGTGCACGGCGCGCAGCCGATCGAGTGGTAAAACCTATCGTGCAGCGCGTGATAGGGCACATCGTTGGCCCGCACATAAGCCCAAAGCTCCTTCCAAGTCCAGTCGAGCAGAGGGTTGTATTTGATCTTGCCGTAGATCGGATCGTCCGTTTCCACCCACGGAAGCTGCGCACGCTCCGGCGATTGTTCCCTGCGCCTTCCGGTGATCCACGCGTCGTAATCGGCAAGCACGCGCGCAAGCACCCGAACCTTCCGCACCTCGCAGCACAGCTTGCGCAGCTCAACCGAACGATAAAACAGATTGGGGCCATGCTCGGCCACCATCGCCTCCACCTCGCGGCAGTCCGGAAACACGATGCGGATCGCGATCCCGTAGCGCTCGCGGATGCGCTCGATCAGATCGAAGGTCTCTTGAGGCAGCCTTCCCGTGTCGATCGTCACGATCGGTATCGGCAACTTGTGGCGCGCGATCAGATCGATCAGCACCGAGCCTTCCAGCCCCATGCTGCACGGATACACGATCCGCCCCGGATGCGCGCGCACGGCTTCCCGCAGCCGCTGCACCGTCTGCTGCACCTTTTCGTCCAGTCCTTTCATCGTCATCCCCCAAACACCCTCGGCCACCAGATCTCGGCCGCAAGCGCCGTAAGAAACCACGCAGCAAGCGTCAGCGGCCATCCCAAACGCAGCATCAG
>CAZTLD010000180.1:0-2610 GCA_964614395.1 uncultured Zetaproteobacteria bacterium | reverse complement strand
CGCGCTTCCAAGCCTCAAGCGACGCAAGCGCCCGCTCCACCTGCCAACGCCTGCGTTCGGTGCGGGAAAGCCTTCGCCCCTCCAGCGCCCTTGGCGCGGGCGGCAGAAGCCCGAAGTTGATGTTCATCGGCTGGAAGTGCTTGGGATCGGCAGTCGTGATGTAGCGGATCAGCGCGCCGTGAGCCGTTTCGGGCGGGGGTGGGGTGGGCGATTCCCCGCGCACGAGGGCCGCCAGCATCAGACCTGCGATGAGACCCGTGGCCGCGGATTCCACATAGCCTTCCACGCCCGTGATTTGCCCGGCGAACAGCGCGCGGGGTTCGCTTTTGAGCTGCAGCGTGGGCAAAAGCAGCTTCGGCGAGCAGATGAACGTGTTGCGATGCACGCTGCCAAAGCGCAGAAACTCGGCCTGCTCCAAGCCTGGGATCATCCGGAACACGCGCTTTTGCTCCGGGTATTTGAGCTTCGTTTGAAAACCCACCATGTTGAGCAGCGTGCCTTCGGCGTTTTCCTTGCGCAGTTGCACCACCGCGTAAGGGAGCTTGCCCGTGCGCGGATCCTCCAAGCCCACCGGCCGCATCGGCCCGAAGCGGGGAGCGTCGCGCCCGCGGCGGGCGATCTCTTCGATCGGCATGCAGCCCTCAAAGTAGCGCACATCCTCGAACGGCTTGGGCTCCACCATCTCTGCGGAAAGCAACGCGTCGATGAAGGCCTCGTATTCGGCCTTCGTCATCGGGCAATTGAGATAGTCGGCGCCGGTGCCGCCCTTGTCGTAGCGGTTTTTCCAGTAGGCGATGCCGTAGTCCACGGTTTCGGCGTCGATGATCGGCGAGATCGCGTCGTAAAAGCTCAAATACTGCTCGCCGGTAAGGCGCTGGATCGCGCGCGCCAATGGATCTGAGGTCAAAGGCCCGGTGGCGATGAGCACCCAGCCTTCGTTGGGAATTTCCGTGATCTCCCGGCGTTCGATTATGATGTTCGGATGGTTGCTGAGCGCTTCCGTGATCGCCTCGGAGAACTTGTGCCGATCCACCGCAAGCGCCGTGCCGGCGGGCACGCGGTGTGCGTCGGCTGAGCGGATCACGAGCGAATCAAGCCTGCGCATCTCCTCATGCAGCAGCCCTGTGGCGGTATCGAGCGCGTCGCTGCGCAGCGTGTTCGAGCAGACAAGCTCAGCGAAGTTTCCGGTGCGATGCGCCGGCGTAAGCTTTTTCGGCCGCATCTCCACGAGCCGCACGCGCACGCCGCGGCGGGCGAGCTGCCACGCCGCTTCGCTGCCGGCAAGCCCTGCGCCGATCACGATCACTTCCATCTTCACTTCCACCCCGCGAAGGCAAGCCACACGGCAAGGTAGCGCAAAGCCTTCCCGGATGCGGTCCACAACGCAAAAAGCGTGAATGGATAACGGAAAACGCCGGCGGCGACGACGATCAGATCGCCGACGAGCGGAAGCCAGCTGGCCAAAAGCGCGGCCCCGCCGTAGCGGGCAAACAACCTTTCGGCGAAGGGCGCGTGCTTCCCGCGCGCGATCCTGCGCCCCGCGCGCGCCAACAGATACATGAGCGCGGAGCCCAGGAAGTTGCCCGCCGTCGCCACAAGGATCACGAGCAAAGGCGTAATCCCGGCGGCCAAACATCCCACCGCCAGCGCTTCCGAGCTTCCAGGAAGCCAAGTAGCGGAAGCTAAAGCGCTTACAAACAGCGCCCAGAGCATCCGGCGAATGCCAGCGTGCGCACAAGCAAGATGCAATCGGGATGCAGCCAGGCGCGCTTCGTGCAAGAGTTCGCGCCGAGCTTGGACGAAGGGGTGAAGCGGTGTTGGACCTGAGGGATTGGCTTTGGTTGCTGCTGGCGGCGGCGCTCACGGGCGGTGCCGGATGGTGGGCGGATAAAGCCCATATCGCTGCGTGGCCTGCATTGTGGGGCGCGTTGGGCGTGCTTGTAGGCGGAGGTTTGGCGGCGTGGTTGGCCGGACGCGGCGAGTGGGAGGAGGAAGAAGAAGAGGAGGAGGCGCCGGCCGAGGGGATGCGCTCGGTGTATGTGGGAAACCTTCCCGGATGGCCGGCCGGGCGTCTGCGCGACGAACTTACGCGGAAGTTCTCGGCCTACGGCGAGGTCAAGCGCGTGCGGCTGATCAAGGACAAGCAAACCGGGCGGCTGCGCGGCTTTGCCTTCGTGGACATGGACGCCCAAGGGGCTGGCAAGGCCTTGGCCGAAGCCAAGGGCATGAAGCTCGGCGGGCGAGCGCTCAAGATCAGGCCTGCAGCGCGCGATCCCTACTGATCGAGCTTGCGCCCGCGGCTTGCCGCGAGCCTGAGCCTCAGCGACTGCAAGCGGATGAAGCCTTCGGCGTCCTTTTGGTTGTAGCTGCCGGCGTCGTCCTCGAACGTGGAAAGCCTCGGATCGTAAAGCGCTTCGCTGCTGCGCCGGCCCGTGATATACACCTGCCCCTTATAGACGCGCACCCGCACCTCGCCGCTGACATTCTTTTGCGTTTCGTCGATCAGATGTTGCAGCGCGATCCGCTCGGGCGAAAACCAAAAGCCGTTGTAAACAAGCTGTGCATAGCGCACCGCAAGCTCGTCCTTGAGGTGCGCGGCCTCCCGATCCA
>CAZTLD010000179.1:0-2626 GCA_964614395.1 uncultured Zetaproteobacteria bacterium | reverse complement strand
GCGGACATGCGCTCGCTTGCGGTGATGCGCGCGTTCGGCGCGCCGGTCGTGTTCGACGCCACGCACTCGGTGCAGCAGCCCGGAGGCCTTGGCGGGCGAAGCGGTGGCGAGCGGCGCTTTGCGCCGCTTCTGGCGCGGGCGGCGGTGGCCGCAGGAGTGGCTGCGGTGTTCATGGAGACGCATCCCGATCCGGACCGGGCGCTTTCCGACGGGCCGAACTCGGTGCCGCTGGGGAAGATGGAGGCGCTGGTGCGCATCCTGAAGGATCTGGACGCGCAAACGAAGGCTTGGTTGCAACTTCACGCATCGGAGGATGTCCAATGAGCAAGATCGTGATGATCCGGGGGCGCGAGATCTTCGATTCGCGCGGCAACCCCACGGTGGAGGTGGATGTGCGGCTAGAGTCGCGCGCGTTTGGCCGCGCGTCCGTGCCGAGCGGCGCATCCACCGGCGCGCGCGAGGCGGTGGAGCTGCGCGACGGCGGCTCGCGGCTGTATGGACGGGGCGTGCAAAAGGCCGTGGCCAACGTCAACGGCGAGATCAGAGAGGCGCTGTTGGGGATGGAAGCGCTCAACCAGATCGAGATCGACCAGAAGCTGATTGAGCTTGATGGCACGCCGAACAAATCGCGCCTCGGCGCGAACGCGATTCTGGCCGTGTCGCTTGCGGTGGCGAAGGCTGCGGCGCGCGAAACGCACCAGCCGCTTTTTCGCTATGTCGGCGGAATGGGGGCGCATCTTTTGCCGGTGCCGTGTATGAACGTGATCAACGGCGGCGCGCATGCGGACAACAACATGGACGTGCAGGAGTTCATGATCGCGCCGGTCGGCGCGCGCACGTTCCGCGAGGCGCTGGAGATGGGCGTGTTGGTGTTTCAGACGCTCAAGGAGGTGCTGCGCGAGCGCGGATACAGCATCGCGGTGGGCGACGAGGGCGGCTTTGCGCCGAGCTTGCCTTCGAACGAGGCGGGGCTTGAGCAGATCATGACCGCGATCGAGCGCGCAGGACTGACGGCGGGCGAAGACATCGTGCTGTGCATGGATTTGGCCGCGAGCGAGTTCTACCGCGACGGCAAGTATCACCTGAAGGGCGAGGGCCGCGTGCTGGACACCGCCGGGATGATCGACTGGATCGAGCAGATGATCACGCATTACCCGATCGTCTCGGTCGAGGATGGGCTTGCCGAGGACGATTGGGAGGGCTGGAAGGCGCTCACCGAAAGGCTCGGCAAGCGCGTGCAGCTTGTCGGCGACGATTTGTTCGTGACCAATCCGAAGATTCTCGAGCGCGGGATCGAAGAGGGGATCGCGAACGCGCTTTTGGTGAAGGTGAACCAGATCGGCACGCTCACCGAGACGCGCGAGGCGGTGGTGCTGGCGAAGAACCACGGCTACCGCTGCATGATGAGCCACCGCTCGGGCGAAACTGAGGACTACACGATCGCCGATCTCGCGGTCGGGATGGAGTGCGGCCAGATCAAGGCGGGCAGCGCCTCGCGCTCGGATCGGATGGCGAAATACAACCAGCTTCTGCGCATCGAAGAAGAACTGGGATCGGTGGCGCGCTACGCGGGGCGCGCCGCGTTCGGGCTCGCGTGAGGCTCGCACCGCTTGCGGAAGGCTTCGGCTGGCTTGTGGCTGCGGTGTGGCTTGGCATGGCGATCGCAGGTCCGGGCGGAGCGCTCGCCTATCAGCGGGCGCACGAGGAGCTTGCGGCGAAACGCGCGGAGGTGGCCGAGCTGCGCCGGGAAGTAGAAAAGCTGCGGCATGAGATTGCGCTGCTTCGCCACGATCCGGTGAGCATCGAGATCGCGATTCACCGCGAGCTCGGCTTTGTGTATCCAGACGAGATCCTCGTGCTGCGCCGGCCCCGCTGATGCGCACGCGCTTTGCTCCGAGCCCCACGGGGCCGTTGCACTTGGGCGGCGCGCGCACCGCGATTCTGAACTTTCTCGCCGCCCGGCAGGCGCAAGGGGTGTTTTTGCTGCGCTTTGAGGATACGGATCCCCAGAGGGCGGAGGCGCGCTGGCAGCAGGCGATCCGCGAGGATCTCATGTGGCTGGGCCTGCGCTGGGAGGAGGTGCCGCCCGCAAGCGCAAGGAAGAAGCGCCATGAAGAGGCGCTGCGGGCCTTGGCGGAGAAGGGCGCGGCCTACCGCTGCTTTTGCAGCGCCGAGCAGCTTGCGCGCGATCGCGCCCGCGCCAAAAGGCTCAAGCTTCCGCCGCGCTACAGCGGCCGGTGCCGCGCGCTTTCCCCCGAGGAAGCGGAAGCGCGCGCAGCACGGGGCGAGCCGTTCGTCTGGCGCCTGGCCGCGCGCGGCGAGGGCGAGATCGTCGTGCGCGACCGGCTGCGCGGAGAGCTGAGCTTCGCGCGCGCCTCGCTCGACGATCCGGCGCTCACAAGAAGCGACGGAAGCTTCACCTTTCTGCTCCCGAACGCGGTGGACGACGCCGACGATCGAATCACGCTCGTGCTGCGCGGCGACGACCACCTCACGAACACCGCCTACCAGGTGTGGATGCTTGCGATGTTGGGGCTGGATGCGCCCGAGTATCTGCACCACGGGCTCATTGTGGATGCAAGCGGCCGCAAGCTTTCCAAGCGTCGGGGCGATGCGACGATCGCCG
>CAZTLD010000178.1:0-2639 GCA_964614395.1 uncultured Zetaproteobacteria bacterium | reverse complement strand
GGTTTTTGCCTTTGGTTCACGGGGCTTTCCGGCGCGGGCAAGAGCACCGTGTCCGGCGCGGTGCACAAGGCGCTCGTCGCGCGCGGGATCACGAACGTCGAGATTCTCGACGGCGATGAGGTGCGCGAGTTCCTCACGAAGGGGCTGGGTTTCACGAAGGAGGATCGGGACACGAACGTCTTGCGCATCGCCTGGATCTGTCGGCTTTTGGTCAAGCACGGGGTTCCGTGCATGACGGCGGCGATCTCGCCGTATCGCGAAACGCGCGCGAAGGCTCGGGCGATGGTCGAGGAAGTGGGCGGCAAGGGAAGCTTCATCGAGGTGTTCGTGAACGCCCCGCTTGAGGAGTGCGCGCGGCGCGACGTGAAGGGGCTGTATGCGAAGGCGATGCGCGGCGAGATTCCGCACTTCACCGGCATCTCCGATCCCTACGAGCCGCCGGAGCATCCCGAAATCGAGCTTCGCACCGATCGAGAAACGGTCGAGGAAAGCGCAGGCAAAGTGATCCGCTACCTGGAGGCGCAAGGGCTGATCCCGAAGGCCGCGGAAGAATGAAAAAGGCCGCGCTCGTATGGGCGGCGGGGTTTGTGGCAGGGCTGGTCTGGTTTTCGCTGACCTCTCCGCAGGCGCTTGATGGGATCGCGCGCTGGGCGCTGGCCCGCGTGCCGGTGCCGGTGGCTTGGCGTGCGCTGCACTGGGCCGGTCTGGGGGTGGCGTTCGAGGGGCTGCGCGTGGAACTTCCGCAAGGTTCGCTCTTCTGCCCTTATCTTCGGCTGGCGCCTGCATGGAGTCCGTGGGGCGCGCTGGGATGGGAGGCGCAGGCCGCCTGCGACGGGCTTTCCGGCGCGCTCGTTTTCCACCCGAGGGGCGAGGCGCTGGGCGTGGCCGCCAACGGCCTTCGGTTGGGTCTGGGGGCGCTTGCCGCGCGGTGGGGAGTGGCCGGGGTGCAGGGAGAGGCTGAGCTTTCCGGGAAGCTTGTGCTGGCGCCGGGGCGGGCCGAGGGCAAGGCGCGTGTGAACGCCGCTGCGCTTACCCTTCCCGCGCCGCTCGGTGAGGTGCGAAATGTGCGGCTGGAGGTGGTCGGCAAAGGCCAGGCGCTCGACTGGACCTTGGAGGCCGACAAGCCCCCTATCCGCGGGCAGGGCAGGGTGCGGCTGGGAACGAGTGTGGCCAACACAAGCCTTGCCGGCGAGATCCAGGCGCTTGGGATGCGCTGGGCGCTCGCCGGCACACTGGCCAAGCCCCGGCTTGCGCCGGCCGGCATGAACATCCAAGGCGCGATCCGTTGACAGGGGGCGGGTTTCCTTCAAGCGTTCCCCTATGATGGAAACGGCCGAGCTTCTCCAGCAACTTTACGAAACCCCCGAGGAAGAGCTTCTTGCGAGGATCGCGCGGCTCAAAGCGGAGCTGGCCGACCGCGTGTTGATTTTGGGGCATCATTACCAGCGCGAAGAGGTCATCCGCTTTGCCGATTACACCGGCGATTCGCTGAAGCTTGCGCGCATCGCGGCGGACTCCGACAAGCCCTTCATCATCTTTTGCGGCGTGCACTTCATGGCCGAGACGGCGGACATCCTCACCCGCCCCGATCAGATCGTGATCCTGCCCGATCCGAACGCCGGATGCTCGATGGCGGACATGGCCGACGATGCGTTGGTGGAGCAGGCGTGGCGTGATCTGGGCGAAGCGCTGGACGTTGAGAAAGAGGTGACGCCGGTGGTCTACATCAACTCGTCGGCGTCGCTGAAGGCGTTTTGCGGCGAGCACGGCGGAGTCGTCTGCACCTCGTCGAACGCCGAGCGGGCGATGCGCTGGGCGTGGGCGCGGCGGCCGCGGATCTTGTTCTTCCCCGATCAGCACCTCGGCGAGAACACCGCCGTCCGCATGGGGGTGCCGGATGCGGAGATGGCCGTCTGGCGGCGTGGCGCCCCTTACGGGGGGCTGGATCGGGCGACGATCGAGCGCACGCGGCTGTTTCTCTGGAACGGCTATTGCTCGGTGCACCAGCTGTTTCAGCCCGAGCACGTCCAGGCCGTGCGGCGCAAACATCCGGATGCGCTGGTGCTCGCGCACCCGGAGTGCAGCCGAAAGGTTTGCGAGCTTGCGGACTTCGTCGGCTCCACCGAGATGATCATCCAAAAGGTCGCATCGCTGCCCAGCGGGAGCAAGGTCGCGATCGCCACCGAGCTCAACCTCGTCAACCGCCTGCGCCTTCAGCATCCGGACAAGCGGATTTGGTTTCTTTCGCCGACCGTGTGCATGTGCGCGACGATGTTCCGCACCGACCCGCAGCATCTGTGCGCGTCGTTGGAGGCGATCAAGCAAGGCGGCGGCTGGAACCAGGTGCGCGTGCCGGAGCCGATCGCGGAGCGCGCGCGCGTGGCGCTCGCGCGTATGCTGGAGATCTGATGCGCGCATGGATCATCGGGGCATTATGCCTGTGCGCCTCGGCGGCGTGGGCGGCGAATGCGCCCGATCCTGATCTTTTGCAGGACGAGATCGCGGCGTTCGCCGAAACCGAGGACGCGCGCTGGGCGAAGCTGCATCTGGAGCGCGCCCGCGCCCTTCTTGGCACGGCGCTGATCGCGCGCACCGACGAGGAGCGCGTTCGCGCGTTGACCGCGGCGCAGAAGGCGCTC
>CAZTLD010000177.1:0-2687 GCA_964614395.1 uncultured Zetaproteobacteria bacterium | reverse complement strand
AACGCCGGATCGCGCCACGCCTCGAAAAACGCTTGCTCAAGCTCTTCAAGCGGCCGCATCAAGGTCTCGGCGACGAACCGGCCGCCGAAGCGGCCGAAGCGGCCGCGCGCGTCAGGCGGATGGCGTATTTCCAGCTGCATCGAACTCCCTCACCGCGCGCACGAACGCGCGCATTTTCGCATGGTTTTTCACGCCCGGCGCATCCTCGACGCCGCTTGATACGTCCACAGCATGCCAGCGGCGGATCGCGAGCGCATCCCGAACGTTGTCCGCGGAAAGCCCGCCGGCCAAGATGAGCGGGCGATCGTCTTCCATCGCCTCCACGAGCGACCAGTCGAAGCGCTCGCCCACGCCGCCCCACACGCCTTCCGGGGCGGGCGCATCCAGCAGCACCGCGCACGGGTAGTGCACGACACGCTTGAGGTCTTCTTGGGTGCGCACGCGGATCGCCTTGATCACGCGCCGGGGTTGCGCTTCGCAAAACTCCGGCGTTTCCTCGCCGTGCAACTGGATCACCTCGATCGGGCACAGATCCAGCGCCCGGTCGATTTCGTCCTGCGTGGGATTGGCGAACACGCCGACGATGCTCACGAAGGGCGAAACCTCACGCGCGATCGCGCCGGCCTTTTCCGGGTCGATGTAGCGCGGCGATCGCGGGTAGAAGACGAAGCCGATCGCATCCACGCCGAGGTCCGCCGCCGCCTTGGCGTCCTCAAGCTTCGTGATGCCGCAGATCTTGATCCGGGTGCGTGCGGGCATGCGCCGAGCCTAGCGCGCGGGGCTTCGTTCCCCAACCGCGTTTGGCGCAAGCGGCTCTGATTTGCTACGATGCGCGCCAGCTTGATCCACGGGAGGAGCGGCGATGGGGATGCTCGCAGGCAAGACGGGGATCATCCTGGGGGTGGCGAACGACAAATCGATCGCGTGGGGGGTGGCGCGCGCCTGCCACCGCGAAGGGGCGACGTTGGGTTTCAACTATCTGGGCGAGGCGCTCAAGCGGCGGGTGGAGCCGCTTGCGGCCTCGATCGGCGCGGACTTCGTCGAGCCGCTGGATGTGAGCGACGAGGCGGCGCTGGATGCGTTCTTTGAGAAGGTGGAAAAGCGCTTCGGCAAGATCGATTTTCTCGTGCACTCGATTGCGTTTGCGAACAAAAACGCGCTCAAGGGCCGCTTCATGGACACGACGCGCGCGGATTTCCTGCAGGCGCTCGATATCTCCGCGTATTCGTTCGTCGCTTGCGCCAAGCGCGCCGCAGCCCTGATGCCCGATGGCGGCGCGATGGTGACGATGAGCTATCTGGGCGCGGTGCGCGCGGTGCCGAACTACAATGTGATGGGTGTCGCGAAGGCCGCGCTGGAGGCCAGCGTGCGGTATCTTGCGCAGGATCTGGGGCCGCAGGGCATCCGCGTGAACGCGATCTCGGCCGGGCCGATCCGCACATTGGCCGCGAGCGCCGTCGGCGACTTCCGCAGGCTCATGGAGAAGGCCGCCCGCGGCGCGTTGCTCAAGCGCAACGTAACGCAGGAAGAGGTGGGCAACACCGCTGCGTTTCTTCTTTCGGACCTCGCAAGCGGCATCACCGGCGATGTGATCTATGTGGACGCCGGCTTTCATGTCGGCGCAGGCGACCCCGGCGAGGACGGATGAGCGGCTCCACCTTCGGCGAAGTCTTTCGCGTCACGACCGCGGGCGAATCGCACGGGCCGGCATTGGTCGGCATCGTGGACGGATGCCCCGCAGGCCTTCCCCTTTCCGAGGCCGACATCCAGCCGGATCTGGACCGCCGCCGGCCGGGCCAGAGCCGCTACACGACGCAGCGGCGCGAGGCCGACCGCGTGGAGATTCTCTCGGGCGTGTTCGAAGGGCGCACCACGGGTTGTCCGATCGCGCTCGTGATCCGCAACGAGGATGTGCGCTCCTCCGACTACGCCGCGATCGCCGATCGCTTTCGGCCGGGGCATGCGGATTACACCTATTGGAAAAAGTATGGCTTTCGCGACTGGCGCGGCGGCGGGCGCGCAAGCGCACGCGAGACGGCGATGCGCGTGGCCGCCGGCGCGATCGCGAAGAAGCTTTTGCGCGAGGCGGCGGGTGTCGTGATTCGCGGCTGGGTGGAGCAGATCGGTGAGGTGCGCATTCGCCGTTTCGATCCCGACGAGATCGAGCGCAATCCGTTCTTCTGCCCCGATCCCGAGGCGGCCGAGGCGATGGCCGCGTTGATCGACCAACTGCGCCGCGAGGGGGATTCGGTGGGCGCGGCCGTGGTCGTCGAGGCCGAGCATGTGCCCGCAGGATTGGGGGAGCCGGTGTTCGACAAGCTCGATGCCGACATCGCCAAGGCGATGATGAGCATTCAGGCGGTCAAGGGCGTGGAGATCGGCGACGGATTCGCCTGTGTCAAGGCGCGCGGCTCGGCGTTCGTGGATCCGATCCTGCCGGAGGGCTTTGCGAGCAACCATGCAGGCGGGGTGCTCGGCGGGATCTCCACGGGGCAAACGATCCGCGTGCGCATCGCGCTCAAGCCCACCTCGTCGATCCGCAAGCCACGGCCGACGATCACGACCGAAGGCGAGCCTGTGGAGATCATAACGAAGGGCAGGCACGATCCGTGCGTCGGCATCCGCGCGGTGCCGATCGCCGAGGCGATGCTCGCGATCGTGCTCGCCGATCACTTCCTGCGCCAGCA
>CAZTLD010000176.1:0-2716 GCA_964614395.1 uncultured Zetaproteobacteria bacterium | reverse complement strand
GCGGAAAAAAAGGCGTGGCGAGAGCTCGTTCGGGCCACCGAACCCGCGTTGGGGCTGGCCCATCCGCCAGTGGAGCTTTTGCTGCAGATCGCAACGGCCTACGAGGAGTTGGACGATCTGGACGGCATTGAGCGGGTGCTCGAACGGGCACGGCGCGAGGATCCGGGAAACCCCGAGGTGCTGAACTTTCTCGGCTATGCGTGGGCCGAACGCGGCGTTCGTCTTGATGAGGCCAAGGCGTTGATCGAACAGGCGCTCGCCAAAGACCCGGACAATCCCTTTTACCTGGATTCGCTCGCCTGGGTTTACTACCAACAGAAGGAATACGAAAAGGCGCTGGCGGTGCAGACGCGGGCGCTGGCGGCGATGCAGAAGCCCGATCCGGTGATGCTCGAGCACATGGGGGACATTCTGTGGGCGCTCGGCCGCCGAAAGGAGGCGGTGGCGCATTGGCGCAAGGCGCTGGAAGCGGGGCACCCGAAGCCCGAAAAGCTGCGCGCGAAGATCGAACGGGCCGTTCCGTGAAGCGCTGGGCGCTGTGGGGGGTGGTGTGCGCAGGTGTGCTGGCCGGTTGCGCCACCGCTCCTGTTCACTACCGCTTTGCCCCGACCCCGGAGGCGAAAGGCGTGCGCATCGCGCTGATCACGCCGGCGCGCCGGATGCAGGGGATCGCGTTTTGGCGCGTTTCCGAGCGCAGCGGATGGATGCGCATCCTGCATCCAGCGAGCGGCCGCTCGCTTGAGCTGCGTTGGGAAGGGGAGCGGGTGTGGTGGCGCGCGCCGGAGGGCTGGCGGCCGCTGGACGAGGCCGCGCGGGCGCGTTTGGGGCTTACGCTTTCTCCGAGCGATCTTGCGCGCTTTTTGCTGGCCAAGCCTGAGGGGGCGGTGGCGGATCCCCGCGGTTGGCGCTGGCGGGGTGCCCAAGTAGCGGCGCGCTGGGATGCGCGCCACGGGATACTTGAGATTGAGCAGCTCAGCGCGCATCAGCGGGTGCGGATATGGTTGCGGTAAGGGGATGTTGGCTTGCGCCGGCGAAGATCAACCTGTGGCTGCGCATCACCGGCGTGCGCGAGGATGGTTTTCACGAGCTCGATACCGCGTTCGCGTTTCTGAACTTCGGCGATGCGCTTGCGTTTGCGCCGCATCCCACGATCGAAGTGGAGGCCGATCGCGGCCCGAGCGGAGAGGCCAACCTCGTGCACCGGGTGCTTGCGGCGTTTGCCGCCGAAGTGGGCGCCAAGGAAGGGCTTTGGGTGCGCATCCGCAAGCGCATTCCGATCGGCGGGGGGCTTGGCGGCGGCTCCTCCGACGCCGCAGCGGCGCTGCTTGCCGCGAACCGGCTTTGGGGCGCGCACTGGCCGCGGGAAGCATTGATCGAATGGGCGGTGCGCTTTGGCGCCGATATCCCGTGTTTTCTTTTCGGGCATGCGGCGCGCGCGGGGGGGATCGGAGAGCGGCTTTCCCCGATCCGCCCGCCGCGGGGCTGGGTGCTGGTTGCGCACGCGGGCGAGATGCTGGACACGGGCGCGGTGTTCGCCTCTTGGGATGCGATGTACCGGAAGGGGCAAGCGGCGTTGAAGGCGCCCGCCGCGCCGGATAGCCTTCCGCTTGGCGAGAATGCGTTGGAGGCTGCGGCCTGCGCATGTTCGCCACGGCTTGCGTCGCTGCTTTCCGCGATGCGTGCGCGCGGCTGGCAGGCGTGGATGACCGGAAGCGGCGCCTGCTGTGTCGCATGGTTCGCCACGCGCGAGGAGGCGCAAAGGGCCGAAGCGGAGCTGGGCGATGTGGCGGCGTGGGCCAAAGTGGCGCGCGTGGAGGCCCTGCATCCGCAGCACCAATGGGCGATTGGGGCGTAGCCAAGTGGTAAGGCAGCGGGTTTTGGTCCCGTGATCGCAGGTTCGAATCCTGCCGCCCCAACCAGTTTGTAAGGCGGGGAAGCATGGTCCATCGCAAGCTGCGCCTGTTCGCGGGCACATCCAACCCGGCGCTCGCCTCGGCGATCGCCGAACGCATCGGCCAGCCGCTGGGCGAGATCCAAATCCGGCGCTTTTCCGACGGCGAGATCTTCATCCAAATTCAGGAAACGATCCGCGGGCAGGATGCGTTCTTCATCCAAAGCACCTCGGCGCCCGCGAACGACAACCTGATGGAGCTTTTGATCTTCATCGACGCGGCCAAGCGGGCGAGCGCCCGCCAGATTTGCGCCGTGATCCCATACTTCGGCTATGCGCGTCAGGATCGCAAGAGCGCAAGCCGCACGCCGATCACCGCGAAGCTCGTGGCCGACATGATCGAGGTGGCCGGAGCGACCCGCGTGCTCACGATGGATCTGCACGCGCCGCAGATTCAGGGGTTCTTCAACATCCCGGTGGACAACATCTTCGCCGCTCCGTTGTTTGCGAAAGACATTCGGGCGCGCTTCGGCACCGAGGTCGTGATCGTTTCGCCTGATGTCGGCGGCGTGGTGCGGGCGCGCGCGCTTGCCAAGCGCCTGAACGCGGGCATGGCGATCGTGGACAAGCGAAGGCCGAAGCCGAATGTTGCGGAAGCGGTGCATGTGATCGGGGACGTGGAGGGCAAGCACTGCATCATTGTTGACGACATCGTGGACACTGCAGGCACGCTGGCGAGCACCGCCGAGGCGCTGGTGGCGCATGGCGCCGCCCGCGTGGATGCCTACATCACGCACGGCGTGCTTTCCGGCCCCGGGCCGGAGC
>CAZTLD010000175.1:0-2729 GCA_964614395.1 uncultured Zetaproteobacteria bacterium | reverse complement strand
GCACGCGCTCTTCCAAGGCCCGGCGCAGCGTGTATTCATCCAGATACTCAAGCTCGCCGCCCTCCGGCACGCCGCGCGCGATGCGCGAGATCTTCGGGACTCGGTCGCGGTAGCGGCGGGCGAGAAAGTGCGCTGTCGCCTCGCCGTCCACGGTGGCGCTCGTTGCAAGGATCAGCTCGCGGATGGAGCCGCGGCTTATGCGCGCATCGAGCGCCGCAATCCTAAGCCGCTCGGGGCCTACGCCGTCCACGGGGCTCAACCGTCCGTGCAGCACATGATACACGCCCCGAAACTGCCCCGTGCGTTCCATAAGCAGCACATCCACCGGCTGTTCGACGACGCACAAAAGCCCCGCATCTCTGCTTGCGTCCGCGCAGATCGCACACAGCGCGCCCTCGGCGAAGCCAAAGCATCGCTCGCAAAAGCGCACACGCCTAGGGAGCGCTTCGATCGCGCGCGCCAGCATCTCCGCCTCCTCCGGCCCGCGCGCCAAGATCGCCAGCGCCATCCTGAGCGCCGTCTTCGGCCCTACGCCAGGAAGCGAGGCCAGCGCCTCGGTGGCCTGCAGCAGCGCAGGCGGAAGCCCCTGCATGTTCATCCGCCAAACCCCGGCGGAAGCGGCATCCCGCCCAGCATCGCTTTTTGCCTTTCCTGAATCGCTTCGTTGAGCTTGCGCAGTCCGTCGTTGAACGCCGCTGCGATCAGCTCGCCCAACACGTCCCGCATCTCCCAGGCCTCATCGGCGATCTCCACCTGCTCCACGCGCTGATCGCCGCGCAAACGCACGCGCACGAGCCCCCCGCCAGCCTCGCCGACAACGGTGATCGCGCGGATCTCTTCTTGCATTTTCTCAAGCTTTTCTTGCAACGCTTTGGCCTGCTGCAGCATTTTGAACATGTTCATCCTTCCTCCTTACCCAACGGCCTTGCCGCCGTGATCTCAAAGCCAAGCTTCACCAGCGCCTGCACATGCGGATCCTCCAGCGCCTGTGCGCGGTGCATCGCCTGCATCTTGGCTTGGCGTTCTTTGAGCCACTGCCAGTAGTTGGGATCTTCGCTCGTGCGCGCCTCCCAGCGCACGGAACACCCTTGCCAGCTTGGCTGCTGGGCCAACCAATCGGCAAAGGCCTCGCGTTCTTCGGCGGTGAGCTGCTCCAAGTGCGTCGGCAGTAGGCGAATTTCCACCTCGCCGCCGCGTCGCTCCACCGAAGCCTGCGCGAGCACACCCGCGCATTGCGGGCGAATGTCTTGATACGCTTTGAGAATCGCATGCCAAGCGGCATAGATGCCCTCGTCGTCCTTGCCCGAGGAGTTGGCCGCCTCAGGCGCCGACTCGACCGCCGAAGGCGCAGCACCGGAGGCCGCCTCTGGCGCGGGAAGATCGTTTGCTTTTTCGTTTGCTTTTGCGGCCTCCAAGCGATAGCCGTCAATCTCGCTTAGGTGCGCCACGCGCAGCAACGCGATCTCCGCGCCGATCAACTCATCCATCAGCGCCAACTCCGCCAACGCGCGCGCGAGCACCTGCAAGCGCATATCCAGCGCAGCAAACGGAATGCTCGGCGCGCGCGCGGAAAGCCATGCGGCTTCCTGCTCGGTGGTGGCCTCCTCCAGATAGCGGCGATCGGCCTGCACGAGCATCAGCTTGCGCCATAGTCCGATCAGTCCCTCAAGAATCCCGCGCGCGCTTTGTCCGCGGCTTAGGCCTTGGCGCAGCATCTGGACCGCCTGCCTTCCGTCGCCGCACCACAATGCATCGGAAAGCGCGTGCAAAAAGCTTGTGTCCACAAGCCCCAATGCCTCGATCACCTGCTCGGGGGTGATGCGCTCGCCTTCCCCCCAGACGAGCAGCCGGTCGGCCAGGCTCAACGCGTCGCGAAGGCTTCCGCCGGCGGCCTCGGCCAGAAGCCGCGCGGCCTGCGGCTCGATCGGGCGACCCTCTCGCTTAAGGACCTCCACAAGGTAAGCCGCAATCGTTCTGGTGGGCAGTGGCGCGAGATCGAAGCGCTGGCAACGGGATCGCACCGTGGGCGGCACCTTTTCGGGCTCGGTCGTGGCGAGAATGAACAGCACCGACTCCGGCGGTTCTTCCAGCGTCTTGAGCAGCGCATTGAACGCGCTTTTGGAGAGCATGTGCACTTCATCGATGATGAACACCTTGCGCGCAAGCTCCGCAGGCGGATACGCGGCGGACTCAATGAGCTCGCGCACATCGTCCACGCCGGTGTGGCTGGCTGCGTCCATCTCCAACACATCCAGGGCCTTGCCTGTTTGGATGCGCGTGCACGGTGCACAGGCGCCGCACGGATCGCCTGCATCGGGATTCTTGCAGTTGACGGCCATCGCGAGGATGCGCGCAAGCGTCGTCTTGCCCACGCCGCGGATGCCGGCAAATAGGTAGGCATGCCCCACCCGCCGTTCGGCCACGGCGCGCCGCAGTGCCCGCACCTGGATCTCTTGGCCCACGATCTCGGAAAACCGCCGGGGACGGTAGCGCCGCGCCAGTGCCAGATACGCCATAGCCGCAGTCTAAGCCGCGCGCTACTTCTGCTCTAGCTGATACACCGCCGTCCAGTCTTCCGGCGGCGGATGCGCGAGATAGCGCTTCACGCGCGCGAGCATCACCTCCGAGGGCGGATCGTGATACTCAAGCGCAAGCTCGGCGAAGATCCTTTCCGCGTCCTTGAACATTCGCCGACGCATCATGTCCCAAGCGCGCTCGTAGGCGCGCGC
>CAZTLD010000174.1:0-2745 GCA_964614395.1 uncultured Zetaproteobacteria bacterium | reverse complement strand
TTGCCGGGATGGACGCGGAGTCTATCGCCAGCGTGTTAAGACACGGGATCGGCACTGCGATGCCCGCGTTTGCGCGTGAAAAGGGCGGGCCGCTGGATGAGACGCAGATCGAAGCGGTCGCGCGCTGGCTGGCTCAGCGGCCGAGCAGGGCGTCGAGCTTGCCTTCGCGCTCCAGCCGATAGAGGTCGTCGCAGCCGCCGATGTGCTCCCCGTTGATGAAGATCTGCGGGATCGTGCGCGCGCCGGGGGCGCGCCGCTGCATCTCTTCGCGTCGTTTCGGGTCTTTTGTCACGTCGTATTCGGTGAACGCAACCCCCTTTCGCCGCAGCAAGGCCTTTGCACGCTGGCAGTAGGGGCAATAGTCGCCGGAATAGATCTCCACCTTCGCCATGCGGCAACGTTATCCTTGGTCCCCCGCGCGGGCAATCGTGATCGCGGCAAGCTTTCTGTGCCCGAAGGCCTCGGCGGCGCGCCTGAGCGTCGTGCCCGTGGTGTGGATGTCGTCCACAAGCCAGATGCGCCCCTCCGCAGGCGGCTCGCCGTGCAGCACGAACGCGCCCTTGAGGTTCGCAAGCCGCGCCCGTCCGCTCAGCGACGATTGCCTCGGGAAGCGCCCGCGGCGGGCCAGCAGCCTCGGCAGGCATCGCGCGCCGGTGCGCTTCGCGATCGCACGCGCGATCTCCGCGGCCGGATGCATCCCGTAGCGGCGCGCGCTTTCTCTGCTCGACGGGATCGGCACGAGCCAATCGCCGGGCTGGATGTGCCGTTGGATGCGGTTTTCCGCAAGCGCGACGAGCGCCCGCATCGGCGCAAGTCGCCCCCCGAGCTTGAACGCAAGCAGCGCCTCGCGCGCGGTGTGCCGGTAGGCGTAAAGGTGCACGATCCGCAGCCAGCGGGGGCGCCGGCGCGCCGCGCAAGCACCGCATGGCCCCTCGCCGAGCACGCGCGGAAGCATCCGGCCGCAATGCCGGCACGCATGCCGCGGCCACGGATGCAGGCGCATCATGCAGCGCGCGCAGAACGCGCCTTGGGCCTTGGCTTCGCACAGCACGCAGATCGGCGGAAAGACGAGGCGCTTGAGGCTTTCGGCCAGCGTTGCAACGAGGCGCATCGGTGAAAGCATGCAACGCATGGATCTTGCCGCCAACTGGTTTCCCGAAGTGCCTGAGACTCGCCGCAGGGCGTTGCCGGGGATCGAGCGCACGGGGCCTGCGCGCGTGCGCAAGCGGGGGCGGGTGCTTTGGGACTTCGCCTCCAACGATTACCTTGGGCTTGCGTGGCACCCCGAGGTGCGGCAGGCGGCGATTCGCGCGATCGAAACCAAGGGCCTGGGCGCGACCGGCTCGCGGCTTGTGACCGGCGACGATCCGGAGCTGCATGCGCTGGAGGCGGAGCTTGCGGATTGGCTCGGCTTTCCGGCCGCGCTCGTGGTGGGATCAGGGTTTTTGCTGAACACGGGGCTTTTGGCGGCGCTCGGGGGGCGAAGCACGCATCTGTTCGCCGACAAGCTCGTGCACGCTTCGCTCATCGACGGCGCGCGGCTGCATTTCGGGCAGAGCTTCCGCTTTCCGCACCGGGACTATGCGCGGCTTGCGCGGATGCTGCGCGCCAAAGCCGGCCGCAGGAATCTCATCGTCACCGACGGCGTGTTCAGCATGGACGGTGATGTCGCGGATCTGAAGGCGCTGCTCGCATTGGCCGAGCAGTATGAAGCGCTCGTCGTCGCGGACGACGCGCACGGCATCGGCGTGCTCGGAAGCGGGCGAGGCGCGGCCGAAGTCCAGGGCGTGCTCGGGCATCCGCTTCTGGTGCTGGTCGGCACCTTCGGCAAGGCGTTCGGCGGGTATGGGGCGTTCGTGCTGGCCGCCCGCGAGATCATCGAGGGCCTCGTGCAGCGGATGCGAACGTTGATCTTTTCCACTGCGCTTCCGCCGGCGATTCCGGCGGCGATGCGGGCTTCGCTGCGGCTGGTGCGCGAGGGAGGCCTCGTGCGCGCGCTGCAGGCGCGCATCGCCCACTTTCGCGCGCGCGCCTCGTCTCTGGGGCTGGGCGCGCGCGCTGCCGCGATTCAGCCCGTGATCCTTGGCGAGGACGAGGCGGCGCTGCGGGCAAGCCGGATGCTGGAGGCGGCGGGGTTTTTCGCGCCTGCGATTCGCCCGCCCACGGTGCCGGAAGGCGCAGCGAGGCTGCGCATCACGCTTTCGGCGGCGCAGCCGACGGAAGCGATCGACGCCCTTGTGGACGCGCTTGGCGAGATCTTGCGGTGAGCGCGCTTGCGTTCGTGCACGGCTGGGGGACGGCGCCGTGGGTCTGGGATCCGCTGGCAGAGCGTCTGCCGCAAGCCTGTCTGGTTCGCCTGCCGGGGCATGCGGGATGCGCAATGCGCGCGCCCGGCGCGGATGCGTGGAGCGAGGCCATCCTTGAGCAACTCCCGCCTGCGCCCGTCGTGGCGGTGGGCTGGTCGCTGGGCGGGATGCTGCTTGTGCATGCGGCGGCTCGTGCGCCTTCGCGGTTTGCCGCGCTCGTGCTCGTGGGGGCGGCGGCGCGTTTCGTGCGCGCGGCGGACTGGCCGGAAGGCGCTGATCCCGATGTGATCGCGCGCCTGCGCGCGATGCCGAACGCGCAGGCGATGCTGCGCGCGTTCTATCGCTGGTGCGCGCCGAACGAGGCGAAAGAATGGCTTGCGCGCATGCGCGCGGAGACGCCCTCCAAGGAGGCGCTTGCCGCAGGGCTTCAGCTTTTGGC
>CAZTLD010000173.1:966-2751 GCA_964614395.1 uncultured Zetaproteobacteria bacterium | reverse complement strand
TGATGCGCTTTGCCGGCGGCGATGCGCCTTGCGCATTTCTGGAGCTGCGTTCGCTTGGGCTTTCCGAAGAAGCGGCGCGCGCGTTGAGCGAGCGCTTCACGCAGTTTCTCACCGACGCGCTGAACATCCCCGCCGATCGGATCTACATCGCGTTCGTTTCGCCGCCGCGCGCGATGTGGGGCTGGAACGGGCGCACCTTCGGCTGATGAGGGACACCCCGATTCTGATCGCAGGCGCAGGGCCGGTGGGCTCGGCGCTCGCTTTGGCGCTGGCGCGCGCCGGCTGGGCGGTGGGCGTGGTGGATGCGGGCGGCGCGCAGCCGGCGCTGCCGATCGCGCTTTCGCTGGGCGGGATGCGGTTTTTGCGGGGGCTCGGGGTGTCGGTGGCCTCGGCCTGTCCGATCGAGCGGATCCTCGTCTCGGAAGGGGATGCGCATCCTGTGATGTTTGATGTGAGGTTGCTTGCGCCGGAGTGGGAGGCGTGGGGATGGGTGGTGGATCTCGCTGGGCTTTCGCAGGCGGTGGCCGCGCAAGCGCGCAAGGCGGCGGCCGTGTGGATGGCGCCCGCCCGCGTGGCGGCGATCGCGCAAACCCAAAGCGGGATCAAGCTTCGCCTGGAGGGCGCCGGAGAGGAAACCCTGCAAGCCAAGCTCTTGATCGGCGCCGACGGCGCAGCCGGCCGCATCGCGAGGCTTGCCGGCTGGCGCAGCCTTCTCGGCGGGCCTTACAACCGCTTTGCGCTGGTGGGCACGCTTCGCGTGCCTGCCGCGCCGGAGGCGCTGGCCGTGGAACGCTTCCGGGAAAGCGGGCCGCTTGCGCTGTTGCCCGCAGGTGAGGGGCGGATGCACTTCGTGTGCGTGGGCGCGCCGAAGGAGGCGGCAAGGCTTGCGGGGCTTTCTTCACGGGCGCTGGCCGCGGAGCTTGTGGCGATGCTGCATCCGGACGAGCGGGCGCGGCTGGGCGCGCCGGAGGGGGCCGAGGTTTCGATGGTGGTGCCGCTTATGCTCAGGCTTGCGCCGCCTGCGGTGCGCGGCCGGGTGTGGCTTGCGGGCGCGGCGGCGCACCACCTGCATCCGGTCGCGGCCCAAGGTCTCAACCTTGGGCTGCGCGACGTGGAAACGGCGGCGGACATCTTGGCTGCGCCTTGGGCGCGCGAGGATCCGGGGGCGCCGATCGTCGGCGAGCACTACGCGCAGCGCCGCGCGCCGGATATCGCCGCCACGGTCGCTGTGACCGAGGGGTTGATCGCGGTGTTCGCCACGAGTCTTTTGCCCGTGCGCTGGTTGCGGCGGGCGGCGCTGGTTGCGCTCAAGCGCCAACCCCGCTGGCAGCGGCGGGTGCTGGGGTGGCTTGCCGGGGTGCGCGGATGAAGCGGTTTGATGTCGTGATCGTCGGCGGCGGGATCGTGGGTTCGGCGCTTGCCTGCTGGCTTGCGCGCGGTGGGCTTTCGGTCGGGATCGTGGAAAAGGCGCGCGCGGCCAACCCGTTTCTGTCGTTGGGCAAGGACTGCCGCGTGAGCACGATCGTGCGCGCGGTGGAGCTTGCGCTGCGGGATCTGGAGGCATGGCCCAAGGCGCACGCGCCGGTGCGCGCCATCGAGGTCTGGGAGGATCAGGCGCTGGGCGGCATCCGCTTTGAGCCCGAGGAGATCGGCGAGCCGTCGTTCGGCGCGGTCGTGGAGAACCGAAAGCTCATTGCGAAGCTGCGCGCGCGCAGCGAGGCGCTGGGGGTCGTGTGGATGGAAGGCGCGCCAAGCGCGCTTCGGCGGCGCGCGCACGGCGTGGAG
>CAZTLD010000173.1:0-956 GCA_964614395.1 uncultured Zetaproteobacteria bacterium | reverse complement strand
CTCGCAACTCAGGGGGCGTGCGGGCATAGGCTGCTGGGTGCGCAGCTACGGCCAGCGGGGGATCGTCGCCACGGTGCGGCTTGCCCGTTCCCATCAGGGGGTGGCGGTGCAGCGCTTTTTGCCCACGGGGCCGCTTGCCGTGCTGCCGCTCGATCAGCCAGAGCTGGCCTCGATCGTGTGGAGCGCGGACGAGCCGGAGGCGGTGCGGCTGCTGAGAATGAGCGAGCAGGCGTTTCTTGAGGCGCTGCGGCTTGCGCTGGGGCCGGTGTTCGGCGGCGTGGAGGAGGTCGGCGCGCGCGCGTCGTTCCCGCTGGAGCGGCGGCTTGCGAAGCACTGGGCGCGCGAGCGCGTGGCGCTCGTGGGGGATGCGGCGCATGTGATCCATCCGCTCGCCGGATTGGGCGCGAATCTGGGGCTTCGGGACGCGTTGGTGCTCGCCGACGAGCTTGTGCAGGCGCGCGCTTATGGCGAGCCGATCGGGGCGCTTGCAACGCTTGGACGCTATCGGGATCGAAGGATCGCCGACGTGCTCGGCGCGATGCTCGCGATGGAGGCGTTTCATCAAGGCTTTCGCCTGCCGGGCTTGAGCGGGCTGCGGGCGTGGGGGATGCGCGCGTTTGCGCAGATCGGCCCGATCAAGCGCGCGGCGATGCGCGTGGCGGCGGGCTTTGCCGTGGACGCGCCGAGGGCCGTGCCGTAAATGGGCGCGATACGCATTTTGCCGCCGGATGTCGCCAATCAGATCGCAGCGGGCGAGGTCGTCGAGCGCCCGGCCTCGGTCGTGAAGGAGCTCGTGGAGAACGCGCTCGATGCCGGCGCGCGCCGCGTGCGCGTGGAGGTGCAGGGCGCAGGCGTGCGGCGGATCGTCGTGGACGACGATGGCATGGGCATGAGCCGGGAGGATGCGGCGCTCGCCTTCGTGCGCCACGCCACGAGCAAGCTTGCGACACTCGAC
The DNA here is from genome assembly GCA_964614395.1 of uncultured Zetaproteobacteria bacterium. GTDB lineage: Bacteria > Pseudomonadota > Zetaproteobacteria > Mariprofundales > S012-25 > CAZTLD01. The sequence continues at coordinate 1 of CAZTLD010000173.1, read as the reverse complement.
G
>CAZTLD010000172.1:0-2780 GCA_964614395.1 uncultured Zetaproteobacteria bacterium | reverse complement strand
CGGAAGGCGTGCGCGCGCATGACGCGCTCGGCGAAGTCGGCGCGGTATTTGCCGGTGTGCACGAGCGCGGTTTTGAGCCCGGCCTTGTGCGCGCCGAGGATGTCGGATTCGATGTCGTCGCCCACCATCAGCGCTTCTTCGGGGCTGACGCCCAGCGCTTCGCACACGCCGAGAAAGAACGCGCGCGCAGGCTTGCCGACGACGGTGGCTTCCACGCCGGTCGCGTATTCGATCGCGGCCACGAACGCGCCGAGGTCCAGATGCAGCCCGTCCGGTTTCTTCCAAAATCGGTTCTTGTGCAGCGCGATCAGCTCAGCTCCGTCCAACACGGCAAGGAAAATCTCCCGCAGCGCTTCCGGCGGGTAGCCCTCGCCGCCGATATCGCCCATCACAACGACCTCGGGATGCGCCGCATCCTCCTGAATCCCGGCGAAGTCTTCCCGGAGCGCATCGCGCACGAAAAGCCGCGCGCGCCTTCGGCCGATGCGCGCGCGTGCCAAAGCCGCCGGCGTGAACAGATCCTCTTCAGCCAACGGTATCCCCAGGCGCGCGAGTTTTTCTGCGATCTGCCGGCGGGATTGCGTCGTCGTGTTGGTGAGGCCCGCTAGCTTCAACCCTGCGGCGCGCAGCCGCGCCACGGCCTCGGCTGCGCCGTCAATGGGATCGTCGCCAATATAAAGCACGCCATCCAAGTCCAGGAAAACCGCGCGAATGCCTTCCGGCATCCGCGTCATCGCTTGAACGCAAGGCGATAGCTGATCGTCTTCACCAAAAGCGCGTGCGCAAAGCCGATGTGCAGCATAAATTTGCCCTTTTCCGCCTCCACCTCGCCGCCCAGCATGCCGCCTATGTTTTGCATCTGCTTTTTCTTGATCTTCCAGCCTTGGTCGCGCAGCGCCTGCGCGATCCAGTCCATCGCCTGCTTCAAGTCGCCCGCGTATTGGTAGGTGATCTCCACGTAGCCAGAGCCTGTGCTCTCGCCCATCTTGCCCGCGCCGGGCGGCACCGGCACTGCACTGAGCGCCTTCTTCAGGGCCTGGATGTCCGCTGGCGCTTGTTGCGCGCGCGCAACCTCTTCCGGAAGGGCCTTGCGGGCGGCAAGCGTCAGCATGCGCACCATGAACATTTGGCCGGCATTGACGGTGAGATGCACGCCATCCTTGATAGCTTTGATCGTGCCGCCGCCAGCAAACCCCATGCTGCCCCGATTTTGCTCGACGATCCGCCAGCCCTCTTCGGGCAACGCCTTCGCGTAGAACGCGAGCACCTCATCCGGCATCTGCCCGAACTGGTAGTTGATCTCGCATTGCCCTTCTTGCTCGTTGAAGCCTGTTTGCTGCACGCCGGCAGGCTTCGGCAACGAGGCGATGATCTCACACAGCGGGCCTTCTTGCGCGAGCGCGAATGCGGCCGTCCACATCCATGCGAGCATCGCAAGGCGCCAGCGCATCCCGCCCTCCTTTTATTTGGCGCTGACCTCCTTCAGCGTCAGCGTGGTTTGCCGTTCGATCAGATCGCCGCCCGGGCCGATCACCTCTTCTACGATATAAACCGTATCGTCCGTGATCTTCTCCACGCGGCCGTTGTTGCGCCCGATGCGCGAGCCGCGGCGGATGATGTAGCCGCGGCCGGAGGGATCTTCCACCATCGCCACGCGCGTTTTGCCGCGCTTGAACGTGGCCACAAGCTTCAGCGCCGAGAGATCGAACCGCTCCAGCGGCTCCAGCGGCCGGTTGCGCCGCGTGGTGGCGCGCCGGCGGCGCTTTTCCAGCGCCTGCAGGTAGGACTCGAACGGATCGCGCAACGAGGCGATGTCCACCTCCGGCGCCTTGGCCGCATGCGCAAGCGCTTCCGGTATGGTGGCTTCGCTTTCGCTTTGCGCCCATGCCGGGATCGCCGCCAACAGCATGATCCCGCTCAAAACCTGTGCGATCATCGCTGCCTCCCGCCGCATCAATCTTGGCATATTTTCCTTGGCGGCGCAAAAACAAAAGGCCCGCCGGCTGGCGGGCCCGCATCGGAAACGCCTCGTTTAGAAGCGCGCGAACACGCCGAGATACGGCCCCTTGAAGGTGGTGTCCACGTAGATGTTGTTCGTATCCACCTTCACCTTGATCTGCCGGTAGCCGCCGTAGATGCCGACGAGCGGCAGCGGCGAGAACTCCACCTGCACGTCCGTGTCCATGAACTTGTTCTTGCCGACCTTCAGATAGCCCACGCGACCGACGACGCCGACGAAGTCCGCCAGCGCCACGCGTGCGCGCGCGCCGATCGTCGGAATCGGCGCATTGCCGGACACCTGTGCGCTTTGGCCCGTCGTCTGCATCGAGGCCTGCACCTTCGTCGGCTTCACCGCAAGCTCAAGCCCGAGCTGGAAGCGGCTTGGCAGATCGTCCATGTTGATGAGGTAGTAGGTGTAGGCGATGTCGTAGATGTCCGCCTTCAGCGAAAGGCTGACCGGCACATTCGCGTTGAAGGTCTGCCCGCCGAATGTGATCGTGCGCGCAAGCTTGCCGGAAGCCGAGATATTGATCGGCAGATAGCCGACGCTCAAGCGCGAGTCGCCGAACTGCAACGCGATCTCGCCGGTGAATTTCTTGCTATCCTTTGAGGTGAGGTCGTTTTTGATGTTGACCGCTTGGTTCGTCCAGTTCGTCGCGCCGGCGACGATGCCTTCGGGCTTCATGATCTGATAGCCCACCTTCACGGCCACGGTTTCATCCGCCCAGGCACCGGTTGCGAGCAGCGCCATCGCGGCGGCGAGGATCGTTTTGCGCATC
>CAZTLD010000171.1:0-2780 GCA_964614395.1 uncultured Zetaproteobacteria bacterium | reverse complement strand
AGCTGTGCATAGCGCACCGCAAGCTCGTCCTTGAGGTGCGCGGCCTCCCGATCCAGCGTGATCGATTCGATCGCGCGATGGGCCTTTAGCAGGATCGTGCCGCCGGGCGTTTCGTAGCAGCCGCGCGACTTCATGCCGACGAAGCGGTTTTCCACGATGTCCACGCGCCCCACGCCGTGGCGCGCACCGATCGCGTTGAGCTTCCCAAGCAGCGCGGCCGGCGAAAGCACCTCGCCATTGATCGCGACCGGATCGCCATGCTCGAAGCGGATCGTGAACTCTTCCGGAGTGTCGGGTGCCTCTTCCGGATCCACCGTCCAGCGCCACATCTCCTTCGGCGGCGCCTGCCACGGGTCTTCCAGCTCGCCCCCCTCGTAGGAGATGTGCAAAAGATTGGCGTCCATCGAAAAGGGGCTTTTGCGCCCATGCCTTTCCACCGGTATCCCGTGCGCCTCCGCAAAGCGCAGCATCTCCTCGCGCGAGCGAAACGACCACTCGCGCCACGGCGCGATCACCTTCGCCTCGGGCTTGAGCGCGGCGAACGCAAGCTCAAAGCGCACCTGATCGTTGCCTTTGCCGGTGGCGCCGTGCGCGAGCGCATCCGCCCCTTCGGCCTCGGCGATCTCGACCATGCGCTTGGCGATCAACGGGCGGGCGATCGAGGTGCCGAGCAGGTACTCGCCCTCATAGACCGCATTGGCGCGGAACATTGGAAACACATAGTCGCGCACGAAGGTCTCGCGGAGATCCTCGATGTAGACCTTGGCTGCGCCGCAGGCCTCGGCCTTCTTGCGCGCCGCCTCCACCTCCTCGCCCTGGCCAATGTCAGCCGTGAATGTGATCACCTCGCAGCCGTAGGTTTCCTTGAGCCACACAAGAATGATCGAAGTGTCAAGCCCTCCCGAGTAGGCGAGCACGACCTTACGCACCGATGCCATCCGCGCCTCCTTTCGCCGGGCAAGGGTGGCAGGCTGGCGCTTGAACGCAAGCGGAAGCTCGTTAGAAACCGCGCATGGCCGAAAATGATGTGATCGACGCCGCCATCGTCGAAGACGGCTCGCAGCCAGGATCCGCGGCGCCCGCCCGCCCCACCGCGGCGCTTCCGATGGAGATCACGATTCTGCCGGTGGGCAACCGCCCCGCGTTTCCAGGCATGATCGTGCCGATGATTTACGAAAACGAGGATGTGGTGCGCGCGGTGCGGATGCTGGCCGAAGCGCGCATTCCTTTCGTGGGGCTAGCGCTCACCCGCAACGAGCATGGTCCCTACACCGCGGACAACCTCTACGAAGTCGGCGTCGCCGGGCGGATTGCGAAGGCGCTCGAAGTCGGCGGCAAGGGGCTGCACCTCGTGATCGAGTGCTGGAAGCGCTTCCGCGTGCAGCGCTTTACGCAGACGACGCCTCCTGTGCGCGCGATCGTCGAGTATTACGAAGAGCCCAGCCAGCCGCCCGGGGAGCTCGAGCGCGCCTATACGGTGGCGATCATCAACACGATCAAGGAACTGCTCAAGCACAACCCGCTGCACGAAGAGGAGATGAAGGCCTTTGCCGCGCAGGCGGGCGCAGCCCACCCCAGCCGCATTGCCGATTTCGCGGCCAGCCTCACCAGCGCCTCGCGCGAGGAGTTGCAGGAGATTTTGGAGACGTTTCCGCTGTTCGATCGCCTCAAGAAGGTCTTGGTGCTGCTCAACCGCGAGCTCAATGTCGCCAAGATGCAAACGAAGATCCGCGAGCAGATCGAGCAGCGGATCAGCGAACAACAGCGGCGGTTCTTCCTGCAAGAGCAGCTCAAAGAGATTCAGAAAGAGCTGGGGATGCTGGAAGATCCGCGCGAAAAAGAGCTCAAGGAGATCAAGAGCAAGGCCGAGCGCCTCAAAATGAGCGAGGAGGCGCGAAAAGCCTTGGACGAAGATCTCGAAAGGCTTGCGCTGCTCGAGCCAGGATCGCCCGAGTATGCAGTAGCGCGCAACCACGCGGAGTGGTTGGTGAGCCTGCCGTGGGGGATCTACGCCCGCGAGCGCACGAGCATCCGGCGCGCGCGCCGCATCCTCGATCGGGACCACGCGGGGCTGGAGGACGTCAAGGCCCGGATTCTGGAGTTCATCGCCGTGGGCGCGCGCAAGAAGAGCGTGGCCGGTTCCATCATTTTGTTCGTGGGGCCGCCCGGCGTGGGCAAGACCTCATTGGGCCGCTCGATCGCCACGGCGCTCGGTCGGCCTTTCTACCGCTTTTCCGTCGGCGGCATGCGGGACGAGGCGGAGATCAAAGGCCACAGGCGCACCTACATCGGCGCGATGCCGGGCAAGATCATTCAGGCGCTGAAGGCGGCCGGAGCCGCCAATCCCGTGATCATGATCGACGAGGTGGACAAGATCGGCGCCGACTTCCGCGGCGATCCGGCGAGCGCCCTGTTGGAGGTGCTCGATCCGGAGCAAAACCGCGACTTTCTCGATCACTACCTCGATGTGCGTTTTGATCTGTCCCGCGTGCTGTTTCTTTTGACCGCCAACCAACTGGATACGATTCCGCCGCCGTTGCTCGACCGGGCTGAAGTGATCCACCTTCCCGGCTACACGCCCGACGAAAAGCTCGTGATCGCGAAAAGGCATCTGTGGCCGAAGAAGCTCGGCGAGCATGGGCTCAGCCGCGATGAGGTTGCGATCACCGATGCGGCGCTCAAGCAGATGATTCACGGCTATGCCCGCGAGCCGGGCGTGCGCCGGCTTGAGCAGGCGATCGCGAAGGTGCTGCGCAAAGTGGCGCTGGGGCTGGTGGAGG
>CAZTLD010000170.1:0-2787 GCA_964614395.1 uncultured Zetaproteobacteria bacterium | reverse complement strand
GGCGCTACTTGTATTCGACGATCACCACGCCACCCCAGCTACCCACGCGCACGAAGCGCCCGTCCTTCGTCTTGAACGACACAACACCCGAATGGCGCGCTTGGTCGCTGGCGTCGCGCTCGAACCAGACATAGCCCTCGCCTTCGTATTGGCCGACGAGCGTGCCGCCATTGTAAACGCGCACCGTGAACGCGCCGCCGGTGTATTTGGAGATCGTCTTCTCCAGCCGCGTCTGAAACCGCTCGCAGCCGCCCAGCAGCGCCACGCCCACGCATATCCACACCCACCTTCGCATCGCGCCCTCCTTTGCGCACAATGCAAGCGAAGGGGCGCTTCGGGGGCAAACCGCAGCTAGCGTTCGCGCATGCGCATCAAGCTTCCCGAGCAGGCAATCGCGATCGCGCGCGCAGTCCATGAAGCGGGCGGGCGGGCGCTGCTCGTGGGCGGCCCCGTGCGCGATTGGCTTTTGGGCATCCCGATCCGGGATTGCGATTTCGAGGTCTACGGCCTTGCGCCTGAGGCGCTCAAGGCGCTGCTTGCGCGCTTTGGGGAGGTGAACGAGGTCGGGAAAAGCTTTGGCGTCTTCAAGGTGCGCGTAGATGATCTTGAGATGGACTTTGCGCTGCCGCGCAAGGAGCGCAAGACCGGCGCAGGCCACAAGGGATTCGCCGCCGAACCCGATCCGTTCCTCGATCCCAAACAAGCCGCGCGCCGGCGTGACTTCACAATCAACGCGATGATGCTCGATCCCCTCACCGGCGAGCTTTTCGACTTCTACGGCGGCCGGGACGATCTCAAAAACAGGATCCTGCGCCATGTCTCCGAGGCCTTCGTGGAAGACCCGCTAAGGCCCCTTCGCGGCATGCAGTTCGCCGCGCGCTTTGCGCTGGCCGTCGCACCGAGCACAGCCCGCCTTTGCCGCGCGATGCTCGCCGAATATGCCACGCTCCCCAAGGAACGCATCTGGGGCGAATGGCGCAAATGGGCCTTGGCCGCGCATCCGGAAATGGGCTTGGAGGCGCTGGAGGCGATGGGGTGGCTTGCGCCGTATCCGGAGCTTGAGCGTCTTGTCGGCTGCCCGCAGAACCCGCGCTGGCATCCTGAGGGCGATGTCTGGACGCACACCAAGCACGCGGTGCGGATGATGCGGCGAGTGCTCATGCGCGAAGGCGCCTCGGAAGAAGACTCGATCACGTTGATGCTGGCGGCACTGATGCACGACCTCGGAAAGCCCCTTACCACGCGCGAAGAAAATGGCGTAATCCGCTCGACGGGGCATGCCGCAGCCGGCGTGGCCGAGGCCGAGCGGCTGCTTGCTAGGATCGGCGCGCCGCAACGCTTCTTCGAACCGGTGAAAAGGCTCGTGCGCGAGCATCTGGCGCATTTGGGCGCAAAGCCCACGCCGCGCGCGGTGCGAAGGCTCGCCGCAAGGCTTGCGCCGGCCTCGCTTCGCCAGTGGGCGTGGCTTGTCGAGGCCGACGCAAGCGCCCGCCCGCCGAAGTCCCCCGTCAATCCCGCCGCGCCGTGGCTTGAAGTGGCCGAAAAGCTCGCCGTGGACGAAGCACCACCAGAGCCGATCGTGCGCGGGAGGCTCCTTTTGGCGCTCGGCGTGCCGCCCGGCCCGAAGATGGGCGAAATCATCCGCAAGGCGTATGAGGCGCAGCTTGATGGTGCATTCGCGGACGAAAAAGACGCGATCGCTTGGCTTTCCGCGCACCTGCTTCGCAACGCGGCCGCAAAAAGGCAGAATGATTCTAATGCGGGCGATACCGATCGCGGATGAGGATACGGTCGTGTTCACGGTGCATGAGCGCGGCGCACCGACGGAGGCGTTCGCGGTGCGCACCGAAAGCGGCTGGCGCGCCTATTTGAACCGCTGCCCGCACGCGCGCTTTCCGCTGGACTGGGGCGACGGGCGTTTCTTTGACGAAACGGGGCGCTGGCTGCTTTGCCGGCAGCACGGCGCGCTCTTTGAGCCGGAAGGGGGCGCATGCGTTCGCGGCCCGTGCCGGGGAAAGGCGCTCACCCCGATCCCGTGCCGCAGCGACGGGGACACGCTTTGGGTCGCCGAGGAGATTCCATGCGCAGAAAGCTGATCGGCAAGCCCGCCGATTGGGTTGCGGCTTTGGCGCTCCTTTTTCTCTGCGCATGGGCGGCGCACGGGCACGCGAACTCACGCGAGGCCGAGATCTACGCCAATGGGCAGCTCATCGCGCGCTGGCCGATCGGCAAGCAGCCCAAAACCTTCACCGTGCCGGGGCTTCTGGGGCCGGTCGTCGTGCGCGTGGACGAACGAGGCGCGCGCATCGTGCATGCGAGCTGCCCCGAAAAACGCTGCGTGCACTCTGGCGCACATTGGCTGCCGGGGGATGCCGCGATCTGCGCGCCGAACCGCGTCGCGGTCGTGATCCGCGGAAGCGCCCGCTTCGATGCGGTGGTGGAATGACGAGCGCGCCAAGCCTTCCCCGCCTCTACGAGGAAGCCCGCATCGCGATGCTGGTAGCGATGGGGGCGGCGCTCGGCGCGCTGGAGAACGCGCTGTTCGTGTTCGGGCCGTGGTTTCGGCCGGGGCTTGCCAATATCGCCACGCTCATCGCCTATCAGTGGCTGGGGCTGCGGGCGGCGGTGGTGGTCAGCATCGCGCGCATCGGGCTTGCGGCCTTGTTCACCGGCACGCTGCTCACTCCCGCGTTTGCGATGAGCGCAGGCGGGGGGCTGGCTGCGCTTCTGGTGCTGGCGCTTTTCGGGCGCGTGCGCGCGTTTTCGCTTGCTGGCATTTCTATGCTT
>CAZTLD010000169.1:0-2807 GCA_964614395.1 uncultured Zetaproteobacteria bacterium | reverse complement strand
CCTCCTCGGGCTGCTCGCTTTGCTGCATCAGATCAAGCATTCGGCGCAGCCACTGGAATTCGGCGGTGGGCCGGGTTCCCTCTTTGTAGCTCCAATGCGCCGCCACGCCCTCCTCGGCCAGCCGGTGCATCGCGTGCGTGCGGATCTGGATCTCGATCCGATACCCGTCAGGGCCGATCACGGCCGTGTGCAACGACTGGTAACCGTTCGGCTTGGGAAGCGCGATGTAGTCCTTGAACCGGCCCGGGATGGGACGATAGAGGCCGTGCACCACGCCCAGCGCCCGGTAGCAGTCCAAGGGTTCGTCCACCAGGATGCGAAAGGCCACAAGATCGATGATTTCGTCAAAATCCACGTGTTTTTTCTGCATTTTCTGGTAGATGCTGAACGCGTTCTTGATGCGGCTGGTCACCTCAGCCCGGATGCCCGCCTGCGTGAGCGCTTCCAACAGCACGCGCTCGATGCGCGCGCGCAGCGGATCGAGCTTCGGCATCCTTTCGCTCAAGCGCTGAGTGATCTCCGCGTAGCTTTCCGGATCAAGCTCGGCAAACGCGAGATCCTCCAACTCCTGCTTGATCCCATAAAGCCCCATCCGATGGGCGAGCGGCGCATAGATCTGCATCGTTTCGTCGGCGATCGCCCTTCTTTTCTCCTCGGGGAGGTATCGAATCGTGCGCATGTTGTGCAAACGATCCGCAAGCTTGATGATCAACACCCGCAAATCGCGGGCGGTGGCCAGCATCATCTTACGAAAGTTTTCCGCTTGCTTGTGCAGGTGGGAGCGAAAGCGGATCCGCCCAACCTTCGTGACCCCGTCCACGAGCGCGGCGATTTCTTCGCCGAAGCGGCTGCGAACTTCCTCTAAGGTCGCCGGCGTGTCCTCCACCGTGTCGTGCAAAAGCGCCGCGCTGACGCTGGGCTCGTCCATCCTGAGCTGAGCAACGATCTCGGCCACAGCGAGCGGATGTGCGATATACGGCTCGCCCGAACGGCGCTTCTGCCCTTCGTGCATGTTTGCAGCGAACACATAGGCGCGGCGGATGCGATCAAGATCGGATTTCGGCGCATAAGCGGCGACGCGCCCGACGATCTCCGCGATGCTCGTCATCGGCGCGCCGGCTCAGACGGATGCGGCTTCCGCCTCCGCAACCTGCCGACGCTGCTCCTCGAGCTTTTCCACCGTCTCCCAGTCGATCTTGCCGGCCGCGATCTCGCGCAGCGCCGTCACCACCGGCTTTTCGCCAGGCTCGGGATCGATCATCGGCGGAAGCCCCGCCAGAAGCTGCCTTGCGCGCTTGGCGGCAAGGAGCGTAAGCTCATAGTGGTTCGGGATCCGCTTGAGCCCATCCTCAATCGTAATCCGTGCCATCGCTTCCTCCTAGGAAAGGATTCTCGTCATTGCAAGATCGCGCAGTCGCTCACCGAACTCTTCGTGCTCAAAGGCGATCTCGGTGACGACATCGCGCGGGAACGCCCACAAAACGCAGTCCGTAGCCGCCACGACCGTGGCCACAGGCCGGCTTAGCCCTGCCGTGGAGATCTCGCCGATCACGGCCTGGGGTTTAAGCGTTTTCACCTTGACGCCGTAGGAGAGCACATCGACCTCTCCCTCGCGCAGCACGAACAAATACGGGTTCTCTTCGCCCTCACGGATGAAGGCCTTGCCTTTGCTCACGCGCAGCTCGCTTCCCGCAGCGGCTAGGCGCTCGCGCTGCGCATCAGAAAGGATCGCGAACAGCGGAATCTCTTTCAGTTGCTCGGGCGTCATGCTTACCGCTCCATCCAGGAGATGCGGCAAATGTATCAGATCTTCAGGCAACAAAAAAGGCCGGTGAAGCCCGGCCGAAACTGGCGCCCCCAGCGGGACTCGAACCCACGTTTTCGCCGTGAGAGGGCGACGTCCTAGACCGCTAGACGATGGGGGCGTTGTCGTGGCGCGCAAAGATAGCGCTCCAAGCGCTTCTGTCAACCGTAGATGAGCTGCGCGCCCCAGCGCAACAAAAGCGGCGGCAGAAGCGAGTCCAGAAACACGAGCGCCACCAGCGCCGCGATCGGCGTAAAGTCGATCCCGCCCCACACCAGCGGCAAGCGCGCAAACGGGCGCAGAAAGGGCTCGGTTGCCATCGTGATCGCGCGCACGATCGGGTTGAACGGATCCGGCGACACCCAGGAAAGCAGCGCCCGGATCACGATCAGAAACTGCGCCACCCCGATCAACAGGTGCAGCGCTTGCGCCAACGCCTGCAGAAAGTAGCCCGCCACCGCACTCATGCGCGCGCAAGCTCCCGCGACCGCTCGGCCGCCGCACTGACCGCCCGCTGCAAAACCTGCGGCAAATTCGCCTCCAGCATCGTCTGCACGGCGGCTTCGGTCGTGCCGCCGGGGCTTGTGACTTGAGCGCGCAGCGCCCGCGCGTCCGCATCCGGCGCAAGCAGCATCTCGGCCGCGCCCCGCATCGTGCGCCGCACGAGCAGCTTCGCCGTGGGTTCGGGCAGCCCCAGCCTGCGCGCCGCTTCCTCGAGGACCTCCGCGAACAGGAAGAAATACGCCGGCCCGCTTCCAGAAACCGCTGTCACCGCATGCATCAGCGCCTCGTCATCCAGCCACACCACCTCACCGCACGCGCGAAGCAGCGCCTCCGCCCGCGCGCGGTGTTGGGGATCGTCGCTGTCCGTGTACAGCGCCGCAATCCCTTGGCCGACCAGCGCTGGCGTGTTGGGCATCGCGCGCACGATCTGGGCGTCCGCATCCAAGAGTAACCGGATGCGACGAATCGGAACACCGGCCATGATGGAGATCACGGTGCT
>CAZTLD010000168.1:0-2811 GCA_964614395.1 uncultured Zetaproteobacteria bacterium | reverse complement strand
GCGAGCATGCTCTTGCCCACGCCGGGCGGGCCGATCATCAAAAGGTGGTGGCCGCCTGCGGCGGCGATCTCCAGCGCGCGGCGCGCCTGCATTTGTCCATGCACATCCGCAAGATCGGGCAAGTCTTCCTGCGCGGGTGGCGGCGCAGGCTCGGCCCGCGCAAGGCCTTCCTCGCCACGCACGAAGCGCACCACCTCCACGAGGTGCTTCGCCGCATAGGCGCACACGCCGGCCGCGGCCGCCTCGGCCGCGTTCTCCGGCGGCATCACCACCGCCTCCATCCCGGCGGCCTTCGCGAACAACGCAAGCGCCAGCGCCCCGCGAAACGGCCTAAGGGTTCCGTCCAGCGCAAGCTCGCCGGCGAAAAAGTAGCACCCAATCGCCTCGCCACTGATCTGCCCGGAGCCCGCCAAGATCCCCAGCGCCATCGGGAGATCAAAGTGCGAGCCTTCCTTGCGCATGTCCGCTGGCGCCAAGTTCACGGTAATCCGGCGCAGCGGAAACTGAAGGCCGCTATTCGTGATCGCGGCGCGCACGCGCTCCTTGGCCTCGCGCACGCTCGCCTCGGGAAGCCCCACGATCGCCCAGCTGGGAAGCCCCGGTGCGAGATCCACCTCCACATCCACCCGCACCGCATCCAGCCCTGCGATCGTCGCGGAAACGAGATGAGCAAGCACGGGACTTACCGCTTCCCGTGCATGTCCTCCAGCGCGGCCACGCGCCGCTCCAGCGTCTCAAGCTTTTCGCGCGCCCGCCGCAGTACCTCGGCCTGCGCCTCGAACTCGTCGCGCGTGACCAGATCCAGCCCCGCCAGCACCTCGCGCACCGCGTGCAAAAGCGCGTCGCGCATCCCGCGCTGCAACGCGCCGGCCGCCTCCACGGCCTCGGCGATGCGCTCGGCCGCCTCGTCGATCCAACTATCCTTCATCGTCGTCCTCCTTGCCCCAGCGCACGGAAAGCCGATCAATGCCTGCCGCCGCAAGCGCCCGCTCGGCCACGAAGCGCACCAAATCCTCCACCGACTTCGGGCGATGGTAAAAACCGGGGCAGGCGGGCGCGATCACGGCGCCGCTTTCCGCAAGCATGAGCATGTTGCGCAGATGCACCGCAGAGATCGGCATCTCGCGCGGCACGAGCACCAAGGGCCTGCGCTCCTTGAGCATCACATCGGCCGCGCGCTCGATCAGGTTCGTCGAAGCCCCGTGCGCGATGCGCGCAAGCGTCCCCATCGAGCACGGCGCGATCAGCATCGCGCGCACGCCGCCCGAGCCGGAGGCCACCGGCGCATGCCAATCGTCCACGCGCCAGGCGCGCAAGCGGCCTTGCCCCCATCCGCCGTGGCGGGCAAGCGCCTCCGGCCATGTGCGCGGGTCTGCGCTCAAAGCCAGGCCTTCTTCGTGGGCCAGCACCTCGCGGCCAGCGTCGCTGATCATCAGGTGCACGAAGAAGCCCTCGCGCATGAGAAGCCCGAGCACGGCCAGCCCATAGGCCCCGCCGGACGCGCCGGTGATCGCAAGCGCCACCGGCCCCTTCACAGCGAAAACCGCTCCCCGAGATAGACGCGCCGCGCGCGCGGATCCTCGACGATCGCCTCGGGCGTGCCGTGCAGGAACACTTCGCCTTCGGCCATCAAATAGGCGCGATCGCAGATCGCAAGCGTCTCCCGCACGTTGTGGTCGGTGATCAATACGCCGATCCCCTGCGCCTTGATCTGCGCGATCATCTGCTGAATGTCCTCCACCGCGATCGGGTCCACGCCGGCGAACGGCTCATCCAACAAAAGATAGCGCGGATTCGTCGCCAGCGCCCGCGCGATCTCGGTGCGCCGACGCTGGCCGCCGGAAAGCGTGTAGGCCTTCTGGTGCTGCACGCCCTCGATGCCGAAGTCCAAAAGCAGCTTCTCCAAACGCTCCTCTACCTCGATCTCCGGCAGTCCCAAAGGCTCGAGCACCGCCAAGATGTTTTCGCGCACGGTAAGCCCCCGGAAGATGCTCGCCTCCTGCGGCAAGTAGCCAAGCCCTTTGCGCGCGCGCACGAACAGCGGATCGCCGCTCACATCGGCGCCGTCGATCAACACCCGCCCGGCATCGGGGCGGATGAGGCCGGTGATCATGTAAAAGGTCGTCGTCTTGCCCGCACCGTTCGGCCCCAGAAGCCCGACCACCTCGCCCGGCTGCACCGAAAGCGAGACATCGCGCACCACCGCCTTGCCGCGGTAGCGCTTGTGCAACTGCTGCGCCTCAAGGCCCGGCATCGCCGCCCTCCTCGATGAACACGCGCACCTTCTTGCCTTCCTCAGGGGTGGCCTGCGCTTGCTGCGTGCGCAGGTTGTAGACGATCTCGCGCCCCTCCACGCGCCCGGTCGCGCGCACGAGCACCGCATGCCCCACAAGCCGCACCGTCTCCGCGCGCGCGTCATAGACGGCCTCATCGCCGCGCCCCTCGGTGTCCTCATTCCAAAAATGCACCTCTCCGTGGGCCACCGCGCGCACAAGCTCAAGCCGCCCTCCGGGATCTTGCGCATAGAACGCCACCAGCCTCCGGCACTCCAGCCGCATCGCGCCGCGCACGAGGCGCACATGACCTTCCAGCTCCAGTTGCTGGCGGGCGTGCACGAGCCTTGCGCGATCTGCGGTGATCTCGATCGGGGGGGTTATGGCCTCCGTGGCCATGGCCGCGGCCACCCACACGACTCCCGCAAGCAAGTTAGGGATAGACCTGCGCATGCACCTCGCTTCCAATCTCGATGATCTGGTGCGCGCGCGCCACGCGCCAGCGCTTGCCGGCGATGCGCACGCCTTCAGCGCTCAG
>CAZTLD010000167.1:0-2833 GCA_964614395.1 uncultured Zetaproteobacteria bacterium | reverse complement strand
GGGAGAGATTGGCAAGAAGCTTGTTAGGAGGAGCGCAGGCCAAGCGAGGAGGAAGCGGTGGCGACAGCGCAGATTCGGGCATGGGTAGGGCAGGGCGCGAAGGCGCCGGATGTATGGCTTGCTGTGGCCGTCATCGGCGTGCTGATCGTGATGATGGTGCCGGTGCCGTCATGGCTGATGGATGTGCTTTTGGCGACGAACTTGAGCCTTGGCGTGCTCATCTTGCTTTCCGCGATTTACATGCTGCGCCCGCTCGATTTTTCCGTGTTCCCGTCGCTGCTGCTTTTGACGACGCTGTTTCGGCTTGCGCTCAATGTGGCCAGCACCCGGCTGATTCTGCTGCACGGCCAGGAGGGGCCCTCGGCTGCGGGGCATGTGATCGAGGGTTTCGGGCAGTTCGTCGTCGGCGGCAACACCGTCGTGGGGCTTGTGATCTTTTTGATTCTGGTCGTGATCAACTTCGTCGTGATCACGAAGGGCTCCACGCGCATCGCCGAGGTGGCCGCGCGCTTCACGCTCGATGCAATGCCGGGCAAGCAGATGGCGATCGACGCCGATCTCAACGCGGGCCTCATTGACGACAAAGAAGCCCAGCGCCGGCGGGAGGCGATCGCGCGCGAGGCCGAGTTCTACGGCGCGATGGACGGCGCGGCGAAGTTCGTGCGCGGCGATGCGGTGGCGGGGCTTGTGATCACCGCGATCAATCTCGTTGGCGGCCTGTTGATCGGCGTGTTTCAGCACGGCATGGGGCTCGGCGAGGCCACGCGCGTGTTCAGCATCCTCACCGTCGGCGATGGTCTCGTTTCGCAGATCCCGGCGCTCGTGATCTCCACCGCGGCCGGCATCGTGATCACGCGCGCAAGCGGCGAGCAAGGGTTGCCCGCCGAGGTTTTCCGGCAGCTTACGATGCACCCGCGCGCGCACTGGGTGGCGGCGGGGGCGCTCTTGCTCGTGGGCTTGGCACCCGGCATGCCCTTCGTGCCGTTCGTGTTGCTGTCGCTGGGCTTTGGCCTGCTGGGTCAGGCCTTGCGCGCCCGCCGGGCCGAGGAGCGTGTGCGCGAACAGGAGGAGGAAACGGCCGAGGCGCCGGTGCCAGGGCCGTCGCTGGAGGAGGAGCTCGCCGAGCTTCTCGTCGTGGATCCCTTGCGCATCGAGATCGGCTATGGCCTCATTGATCTCGCCAGCCGGTCGAGCGGGCTTTTGGAGCGGATTCAGGGGCTTCGGCGCCGGATCGCGCAGGAGCTCGGGTATCTGCTGCCTGCCGTGCATGTGAAGGACAACCTGCGCCTGCATGCGAACGCCTACCGGATTCTGATCCGCGGCGCCGAGGTGGCGCGCGGCGAGGTGCAGCCGAACAAGCTCTTGGCGCTGGACGGCGAGCAGGCGCCGGGGCTTGAGGGCACGCCCACGCGCGAGCCGGCCTTTGGGTTGCCGGCGCTGTGGATTGACCCTGGCGCGCGCGCGCAGGCCGAGCGGGCCGGGTGCACCGTCGTCGATCCGGCCACGGTGATCATCACCCACCTGTCTGAGGTGCTGCGCACGCATCTTTCCGAGCTCATCGACCGCGATCAGGTGCAGCGCATGCTCGACAAGCTGGCCGAGCAGCATCCGAAGGTGGTGGAGGAGATCGTCCCCGCGCAGGTCTCGCTCGGGCAGGTGCAGCGCGTGCTGCAGCGACTGCTCGAAGAGAATGTGCCGATCCACGATCTTTTGCGGATCCTGGAGACGATCGCCGACGCCGCCTCCCAGCGCCTCGGCGAGGACGAGATCGTCGAACGCGTGCGCGCGCGTCTGGGGCGGGCATTGGTGCAGCGCTTTTTGGACGCGCAGGGGAGGCTTGCCGCGTTCGTGTTGGACGGCGCCCTTGAGCGCGAGATCGCGGAGGGCCTTGCGCGCACGCAAGGAGAAGGGCTACCGATCCCGATCGAGCGCTGGCAGGCGGTGGCGCGTGAGCTGCAGGAGGCGGCGAATGCCGCAGACCTGGACGAGCCGCCGCTGATCGTCGCGCCGCAGATCCGCCCGTGGCTGGCGCGGCTGATGCGCAAGGCGGGCGTGCGCGTGGCGGTGCTCTCTTCCGAGGAGATCCCGGCTGGCGTGGGCGTGGAGACGCTCGCCGTGATTCGGGGGCGATAGGTGCGCATTCAGACCTTCCGCGCTCCTCGCCTTCACGAAGCGCTCGCCGAGGTGCGCAAAAGCCTCGGTGCGGACGCGCTGATCCTGGACAAGCGCCGGGAGCGCGAAAACGGGCAAAGCGTGTGGGTGGTGCAGGCGGCGAAGGATCCGGACGCCGCCGGCGCTCCGCTTGCTCCCGAACCCGCGCCTCGGGAGCAACCCTCGCCGAAGGGATGGGAAGAGGCGTTGGAGCGCATTGAGCAGGTTTTGGATCGGCTCGCGCGCAAGGATGCGGAGGCGTTTGCCGAAGGGCTGGAGGGGGCGGCGCGCCAAGCGCATGCGCGGCTTGTGCGCATCGGCGTGGCGCCGCCGTTGGCCCGTGAGCTTGCCGAGGACCTAGGCGCCGGCCGTCCTCTTTCCGCTGCGCAGCTCAGGTGGGCGGAGCGCTTCGCGCCGCACAAGCGCCCGGAGGTGCTGCTCATGCTCGGCCCGCGCGGCGCCGGGAAAACGACGCTGGTGGCGAAGCTCGCTTCGTGGTGTGCGATGCGGGACGTGCCCGTGGCGGTGGCCAGCACCGACACCGAGCGCGTGGGCGGCACCGAGATGCTTGCGGCCTACGCGCAGATCATCGGCTGCCCGTGCGCGGTGCTGGATACCCCTGAAGCAGGCGCGCGGCTGCGGGGCAAGGCACGGGTTTTGCTTGTGGACAGCGAGGGCATCG
>CAZTLD010000166.1:0-2836 GCA_964614395.1 uncultured Zetaproteobacteria bacterium | reverse complement strand
AGCGTCTGGCGTTGGATCCCGCCGATCCTGGTTGGATCACGCTCAAGCGCCACGCGGGCGTGAACGGCCCAGAGGATTTGCAGGCGCTGATGCGCGAGGCGCATCGGCTTGCCTGGGCGCTGATCGGCGCCTAATCACCCAAGCCCGATGAACAAGGCGAGCGCGCGTTCTATCTCCACCATCTTCTTTGCGGGAATCCGTCCGATGCGCGCGCCGATCCTTTGCCTTTTGATCGCCGTGATCTTGTCCACCATCACTTGCGAGACGGCCGCAAGCCCTAGCGCTTCTTCAGGGGAGACGGTGATGCGGAACAGCGGCGCATCCACGAGATGGGTCGTGAGCGGCAACACCACCACGGATGGATGCCGATCGAAGCAATCGGATTGGATCACCACGGCGGGCCGCGGTTTGCCGTAATCGCCCGGCAGAGCCACCGTGACGATGTCGCCTCTTCTTATCTCCAATCCTCGATATCCGCGGCTGCGCGATCCATCCAGGCATCCAAGTCGGGGTCTTCCGCATCGGACTGGGCGCAGCGCGCGCTTTGCCGGCGGCACTCTTCAAGGAACCCCGGCCTGCGCGCATCCTGAACCCAAAGTTGCACGAGCCTGAAACCGCGCGCGCGCATCCGCTGGCGATACCGCTTCGTTCTCTCGGCCGCCTTCGAGCTCATCTCGCCTCCTTTCATGATTCTGGATCGGATGCGCGCGGCGTCAAATCAGAGGGCGTCGCTTCCGCATACCATGCGCCGCAGCGCGCGCAGCGATCTCCCGCTAGGGGACTCCCGCAGACGACGCATCGCGCCTTCTTCGGGCGCGGCAGCGGCTTTGCGCCCCCTGCGAAGCGCGCAAGCGCAGGATCCCTCACGCCTGCCTCGGCGAAGCCCTCGGCGCGGAAGCGGCAGGCGTCGCACCAGCCGCAGGCGCGTCCCTGATCGTCGGGATCGTAGCAGGAGTGGGTGAGGCCGTAGTCGAGCCCGAGCCTAAGCCCCAGACGGACGATGTCGGCCTTCGTGAGCCGAAGCAACGGAGCCTCGATGCGCCAGCGCTGGCCCTGCGCGCCGATCTTCGTGCCGCGCGTGATCGCCTCGGCCATCGCATCCAAGAACTCGGGGCGGCAGTCCGGATAGCCCGAGTAGTCCACGACGTTCGCGCCGATCACGAGCCGCGTGCAGCCGAGCACCTCGGCCAGGCTGGCCGCCAGCGCCAGGAAGATCATGTTGCGCCCAGGCACATAGGTGATCGGGATGCCGCCCGCATAGCCCGCCTTCGGCACGGCCAATGTTTTTTCCGTCAGCGCCGAGCCGCCGATCGCGGCCAGATCCACGCGCACCATCCGATGCGGGCGCGCGCCGAGGGCTTCTGCCACGCGCCGCGCGGCGTCCAACTCTGCGCGATGCCTTTGGCCGTAGTCGAACGAGATCGCCGCCGCCCGCCAACCCTGCTTGCGCACGGCCCACGCCAACGCCGTCGCCGAATCCACGCCGCCTGAGAGCAGCACCACCGCGTCAACCATTGCGCCTCCCGATCCTTGCCGCCAGAAGCGAAAGCTCGAACAAAAGCCACATCGGCAGCGCCAGCATGAACTGCGTGACGACATCGGGCGGCGTGAGCACCGCCGCAAGCACGAACAGCGCCAGCACCACATAGCCGCGCTGCCGGGCCAGCGCCTCCGCCGAGACGACGCCGAAGCGCACGAGAACGAAGAGCGCAAGCGGCACTTCGAACGCGATGCCGAACGCGATCAAAAGCCGCATCATCAGCGATAGCGACTCCTTGAGCGACGGAAGCGCCGCAATGCCCTCCGTCGCGAAGCCGAAGAAGAAGCGAAACGCAAACGGGAACACGCCGAAATAGGCGAACGCCGCGCCGAGATAGAAAAGCAACGCGCCTATGAACAACAGCGGCGTGAACCACTTCCGCTCGTGCGCATACAGCCCGGGCACGACGAAGCCCCAGATCTCCGCAAGCAACAGCGGAAACGAGCCGAAGAACGCCGCGAACATCGCCACCCTCAGGTAGGTGAAGAACGCTTCGTGCGGCGCGATGAAGACGAGCTTTCCATGCGCTCCCAGCGCCTCCACCATCGGATGGGCCAGCCACGCAAACACCCGCTCCGCCTGCCAGAACGCAAGCACGAAGAGGATGAAGAACACGAGCGCCCAGCGCAAAAGCCGCGCGCGCAGTTCCTTGAGGTGCTCAATCATGCATGCGGGGGCTTCGTGTCGTTGATCTCGTCCAGAGGCCGGCGCACCTCGCGCTCAAGCTCGCGGATACTGCGCACCACGCCGCGGATGCCGCGCCCGATCAGCCGCGCCACCTCCGGCAGCCGCTCCGGCCCCACGACGATCAGCGCGACGATCGCGATCACGAGCATCTCGCTCCAGCCGATGCCGAAGATTTCCATCTATTCGTTCTTCTTGGCCTCGTCGCCCTGCATGCCCTCGCGCAGCCCGCGCACGAACTTGCCGATGCCCTCGCCAAGCTCCGGCAGGCGCTTGGCGCCGAACAGCACGAGCACGATCGCGAGGATCACGATCAGCTCCCAAATGCCCATCCCGAACATCGCTCCTCCTTGTCAGCTAAGCCTAGCCTGCCTTATCGCTTTTCGCGCGCACGCCGACCGACTCGCCGCAGGCCTCGTGCCGCGTCCACACCGGAAGCTCCGCCTCGCCCTCCAGCTTCGCCTCCAAGGGCTTGCCGCAGTTGGGGCATGTGCCGACCACGCGCACGAGCTCCGCGCGCCGCCGCCATCGCTTCACGCCCACGACGATCCCCAGAAGCGCAAACCCCGGCACCGAGACGAAGTGCACCACCGGCACGAAGACCGAGGCCGC
>CAZTLD010000165.1:0-2840 GCA_964614395.1 uncultured Zetaproteobacteria bacterium | reverse complement strand
GCCGGCCCCAGCCACTGGCTGATCTCGGCGCGGTGCACGGTGGCGCGGCCAAGCCAGCGGGGGCGCATCCAGGTGCGGGTCGCGTCGGCGAAACTCGGCGGTCCCTGCCATGCGCGGCGCACAAGCGGAAGCCGCGCAGCGCTGCCGCCAAGCGCCTCAAGGTCGGCCTCCAGCCGCAACGCGCCATCGTGCCATCCGTGCGCCCAGCTTGCGCGCAGGCGGCCATAGGCCTCGTCGGCGGGCGCAGAGGCTTGCCGAGCGAGCACGCCGGCCAAAGTGAGCTCCCAGGAAAGCTCGGCGCCCAGGCTTGGCGCGGCGCCCGCCAGCACCCACAGCACGAGAAGCAGGCTACGCGGACTCAATGCTTTCGATGCGCCCGTCTTCAAGGCGGATGCGGAGGCTGGCCGCTTCGATCACCTTCGGGTCGTGCGAGGCGATCAGAAAGGTGGTGTGCGCCTCATGGGCGAGCGCGCGCATCAGCCGAATCAGGCGCGTGGCGTTCTCCGAGTCCAGATTGGCGGTGGGTTCGTCGGCGAGCACGATCGAGGGCGAGGCGGCCAGCGCCCTGGCTACGGCCACGCGCTGCTGCTCGCCGCCGGAGAGCATGTCCGCGCGCCGATGCGCTTTGTCGGCAAGCCCCACGCGCTCCAGCCAGAAAAGCGCCTTCCGTTCGCGCTCGCGCCGCGGCGCGCCTTGAAGCTCCAGCACGAAAGCGGCGTTCTCCAGCGCGGAAAGCGCCCGGATGAGATTGTAGGCCTGAAAGACGAAGCCGATGTGGCGGAGCCTGAAGCGCGCCGCCTCGTCTTCGCTGAGCGCGTGAATGGGCCTGCCTGCGACGAAGATCTCGCCCTCATCGGGGCGGTCGAGCGCGCCGATCATGTTGAGCAGCGTGGTCTTGCCGGAGCCGGATCGGCCGTAGACGACGGCGAACGCCCCGTCTTCCAGCGCAAGGCTCACCCCGCGCAGCGCCTGCACATCCCGGTAGCGCTTGGAGATCGCGCGCACTTCCAGCATCGGCATCACACGCCCCTTTGCGTCGCGCTTTTCGGATCCACGCGGCTGGCGACCCGCGCCGGCCACAGCGCGCCAAGCACGGCGCCGGCGAGCGCCGCCGCGAGGATCTTTTCCATGTCCTCGGCGCGCAGGATCGGGCGCACCACGGGCTCAAGGTAGAGGTATTGCAGCGCCTCGGCAAAGGAGGAGAGATCGATGCCAGTGCGGGCGGCGAGAAGGGACGCGATGATCCCCGCCCCGAAGCCGAGCGCGGTGCCAAGCGCCACCATCCACACTCCTTGCCAGAGCACGACTTGGAAGACCCGGCTGCGTCCGGCGCCGAGCGCCCGCATCAAAGCCAGCTCGTGCAGTTGGCCGTGCAGGTTCATCCACAGGGCGTTGGTGGACTGCGCCACCACCAGCCCCACCACGATCAGGATCATCACCCACGAGTAGGCATCGGCGAACTCGGCCCACTGACGCGCCATCGGGTCGATTTCGTCCCACGCCCGCACCTCGAACGCCTCGCCGAGCGTGCGACGAAGCGAGGCCGCCAGCGCCGAGGCCGTGGTCCCTTCCGCGCGCAGCACGATGCCGGTGGCCTCCTCCGGCCCCAGCCCCAGCCAGCGCTGCGCGCGCCGGATCGGGATGAACACGGCCACGCGGTCCACCTCCGGCGCGCCGGTGCGCACGATTCCGCGCACGCGCACGAGCTCCGCCCGAATCTCGCCTGAGGGATCCGTCGCCATCAGCACCAGCTTGTCGCCGAGCTTCAAGTCCAATGTTTCGGCCAGCTGGGCGCCGACCACGGCGGCGCGATCGTCCTCGGGACGAAGCCACCGGCCGGTCTGCGTGCGCTTGGCAAGGCGCGTGATGCGCGCCTCATGGGCTGGCTCCACCCCGTAGATTTCCGCGCCCGCCGATTGCCGCGCGGTTTGCGCCAATCCGTCCACGCGGATCCGCAACGCGGCCGCGGCGACACCCGGCGCGTGCGCGATGCGCTGGAGGATGCGCGTGGCCTGGGGCAAGCGGCGGTGCAGCCCCGGATCGTCGGTGTAGCCGCGGGCGTGCACCTGCACGTGCCCCAACAGCGTGAGCGCGAAGTTGCGCTGGATCTGCGCCATCCAGCCGGCGTCGAGCGCCGCGAGGAACACGAGCGCCGCAATCCCCAGACCCACCGTCGTGATGGCGAGCAGCGTAAGCCACGGATGCAGCCAGAGGCTGCGCCAGCTCAAGCGAAGCGCCGTCATCACACGCCCCGGATCGCCTCGGTGGGCGGGATCGTGGCCGCGCGCCACGCGGGCCACAGGCTTGCGAGCACCGCCACGAGCAGGGAGGCGGCGATCGTCTGCGCAAGGTGCGCGGCATCGAGCATCGGGTGCACGACCGGATCGAAGTAGTAGCGCGCCAATGTCTCTGCGCTGCGCGAAAGATCGATCCCGTAGCGCGCGGCGATCCCGACCGCCCCGATGCCGCCTGCCGCGCCCAGCGCGGTGCCGACGGCGGCGACCACCAGCGATTCCACGATCACGACCGCGGCGATGAAGCCCTTCGTCGCGCCCAGCGCCCGCATCACGCCGAACTCGGCCGTGCGCTCGAGCGTGCGCATCATCGCCGCCGCCGCCACGCCCGCAGACGCGACGATGAGCACGATGCCGAGGAAGATGTACATGAACGCATCGTCGATCTCGATCCACTGGCGCATCACCGGGTACATCTCATCCCAGCGCAGCACCTCGAAATCCTCGCCGAGGCTTGCGCGCACGGCCTTTTGCACGCGGCGGGTCGTCCTCTCGTCGGGCAGCACCGCGATCACTTCGTGCGCTTCGCGCTCCAGCGAAAGCAAT
>CAZTLD010000164.1:0-2860 GCA_964614395.1 uncultured Zetaproteobacteria bacterium | reverse complement strand
GGCAAGGGTCTGCAAAACCCTCATACGCGGGTTCGATTCCCGCCCCTGCCTCCATGTAGGCCACGCCTAGGCGGCGCGGGCGTAGCGCGCGTTCAGAAAGAACGCCTTGGCTGCGGCAAGCTGATCAGCGAAGCGATCCAGTCTTTGGAATCGGCCACGGAACTCGGCCGCATGCGGCATACCCTTCGCATACCACGGCACATGCTTGCGCGCGAGCAGCATCGCGCGCTTCTCCCCGTAGTGGCGCGCGAGCGCCAGAAGATGCTCTTCCACCACCGCCCAGCGCTCCTCGGGCGTCGGCGGCGGCGGGATCGGCTCGCCCAGAAGCGCCGCCCGGACTTCCGCGAAGATCCACGGATTGCCCTGCGCCGCGCGGCCGATCATCACGCCGTCGCATCCGGACACGCGCAAGAGTTCCAATGCGCTTGCCGCATCCACGACGTCGCCATTGCCGATCACCGGAATGCGCACCGCGGCCTTCGCGCGGCCGATGTCCTCCCAGTTCGCCCGCCCGCGGAACATCTGCGCGCGCGTGCGCCCGTGCACGGTAAGCATCGCCACCCCGCAGTCCTCAGCGATGCGGGCAATCCGCTCTACGTTCTTGCTCTTTTCGTCCCAGCCGGTGCGGATCTTGAGCGTCACGGGCCTTTTCACCGCCCGCACGACCGCTTCCAGAATCGCAGCCACCCTCCGCTCGTCGCGCAACAGCGCCGAACCCGCCATCTGGTTGCACACCTTCTTCACCGGGCAGCCCATGTTGATGTCCACGATGTCCGCCCCGCGCGCCTCAGCCCAACGCGCGGCCTCGGCGACGAACGCCGGCTCCGATCCCGCGACCTGAATCGCCACCGGATGCTCGTCCGGCGCGATCTCCGCCATTAGCTGCGTGCGCGCGTTGCCTTGGGCCACTGCGCGCGAGGCGATCATCTCGGTGACGACAAGCCCTGCGCCCATGCGCCGGCAGATGCGCCGAAACGGCAAATCGGTAATCCCCGCCATCGGCGCCAACACCAGCGGCACCTCAATGCGCACATCGCCCAACACGATCGGACGCACCCGCACGCTCATAGCCGAAGGCTAAGCGATTGTCGGCCCAGGCGCACGTTGCCAGCCTCGCCGCGATGCTGACTTGGGATGAGCTTTCGTTGGCCGTGCCCGCGGGTGGGCACTGGGTGGAGGCGGTCTCCGAGGTGTCGCTTGCGCTGCCCCCCGGGCGCGCGCTGGGGCTCGTGGGCGAATCCGGCTGCGGCAAGACGCTGACGACGCTCGCTGCGCTCAGGCTTACGGATCATCTTGGCGTGCGCCGCACCGGCGGCGACGTGCGGCTGGATGGCCGTTCGATCTTCGCGATGTCCGAACAGGAGCTTTTGGCCGTGCGCGGCGGCGAGATCGCGATGGTGTTCCAAGAGCCGATGACCGCGCTCAATCCGGTCTTCACGATCGGCGCGCAAATCACCGACGTGATCCGGCGGCATCTCGGCGTGAGCAAGGCGCGCGCACGCGAGATCGCGCGCGAACGCCTCGCCGAGGTGGGGCTTGCCCCGCCCGATGCGGTGCTGATGAGCTATCCGGATGCGCTCTCCGGCGGCATGCGGCAACGGGCGCTGATCGCGATGGCGCTCGCCGCCCAGCCGCGCTTCTTGCTCGCCGACGAGCCGACCACCGCGCTCGATGTCTCGGTGCAAAAGCGCATCGTGCTGCTGCTCGGGGAACTCCAGCGCAAGCACCGGCTGGGGCTGCTCTTGGTCACGCATGATTTCGGGCTGGTCGCCGAGCTTTGCGATGAGGTGGCGGTGATCTACGCCGGCCAAATCGTCGAGCAGGCCGAGGCGGAGGCGATCTTCGACCGCCCGCGGCATCCCTACACGCAGGCGCTTTTGGCCTGTCGGCCGGAGGCGCACCAGCGCGGGGAGCTGCCCGCGCCGATCCCCGGGCAGGCGCCAAGGGTGGGCAAATGGCCGCAAGGATGCCGGTTTGCGCCGCGCTGCCGCTACGCCGAGGCCCGGTGCAGCGCGCCGCCTCCGTGGCGCGAAGTCGAAGACGGCCACTTCGTGCGCTGCGTGCGCGAGGACGCAGCATGAAACCGGTGCTTGAGCTTGCCGGCGTCAGCAAGCGCTTTCGCCTGCCCGGCCGCAAGCGCTGGCGGCAGGCGCTCATGGATGTTTCGCTTGCGGTCTGGCCTGGGAAGACGACGGCGCTGATCGGCGAGTCCGGCTCCGGCAAGACGACGGCCGCGCGCGTGGCGGTGCGGCTTTTGGATCCTGATGCCGGCACGGTGCGCTGGGACGGGGTGGATGTGACGCGTCTTTCCGGTCGGAAGCTGCGCCGCTACCGGCGCTGGGTGCAGATGGTGTTTCAGGACCCGTATGCGTCGCTGAACCCGCGCATGAAGATCGGCGATGCGGTCGCCGAGGGCCTCGTGATCCACGAACGGGGGCTGTCCCGCCGCGAGCGCCGGGCGAAGGTGGAGGCGATGCTCGAGGAGGTCGGCATCCCTGCGGACGCCTACGACCGCTACCCGCACCAGTTCTCCGGCGGCCAGCGCCAGCGCATCGGCATCGCGCGCGCGCTGATCCTGAACCCGAAGGCGTTGGTGCTCGATGAGCCGACCTCGGCGCTCGATGTCTCGGTGCAGGCGCAGATCTTGGAGCTTTTGGTGCGGCTGCAGCGCGCGCACGGGATCGGTTATCTGTTCATCACGCACGATTTGGCGCTCGTGCGGCTCATCGCCGACGAGGCGTTGGTGATGTTCGCCGGGCGCATCGTGGAGCAGGCGCCCGTGGAAGCGCTCTTTACCGCCCCCCGCCATCCCTACACGCAAGCGCTCTTGGACGCACTGCCCGCGCCGCATCCTGCCGCG
>CAZTLD010000163.1:0-2909 GCA_964614395.1 uncultured Zetaproteobacteria bacterium | reverse complement strand
ATCTGACGACGGGGCTTGTGGGCGAGTTTCCGGAGCTGCAGGGCACGATCGGCGGCGTGTATGCCGAGATGGCTGGCGAGCCGGAGGCGGTGGCGGAGGCGATTCGCGAGCACTACCTGCCGGAAGGGGGCGACGATCCGCTGCCGCGCTCGCTGCTTGCGCGGCTCATCGGCGTCATCGAGCGGGCCGACAAGCTGGTCGGCTATTTCGAAGCCGGGCTTGCGCCGACGGCCACCCGCGATCCTTATGCGCTCCGGCGCGCGGCGATTGGGCTGGTTCGGCTCTTGAGCGCGGAGGATGAACCGATTCCGGTGCCGCTGGAGGCGATCCTCAACCAAGTCGCGGAAGGGTGGGAGCGCTTGCCGCCGCATCTTGCGATCCGGAAAGAGACGGTGGAGGCGGTGCGCGCGTTCGTGCACGAGCGCATCGAAGGGATGGCCGAAGCGCTTGGCGCTTCGCGCGCGGCCTGGCGCGCGGCGCTTGCGGCGGCGTGCACAAGGCCCCTCGTTCAGCAACGGAGGCTTGCGGCCGCGCTGGATGCGCTTCGCGGCACCGAGCGCGGGCAGGCGATCGCGGCCGCGAACAAGCGCGTGGCCAACATCCTGCGCCAGGCGGGCGTGGAGCCGGATCTTGCCGCCGGCGTAGATCCGGAGCTGTTTCGGGCCGAGGCCGAGCAGGCGCTCTGGCAGGCGTTGCGGGATCTGGAGGATCATTGGCCGGAGGCGCCCGAGGCGGCGCTGGAGGCGTTGGCCACGATGCGCGAGCCGATCGATCGCTTCTTCGACGAGGTGTTGGTGCTGGATCCGGATCCTGCGGTGCGCGCGAATCGGCTGGCGCTGCTCGCGCGCCTTCGCGCGCGCTTCTTGCAGGTGGCCGATGTGTCGCTGCTCGCCGAGCGGCGTGGGTTGAATGCGGATTCGTAAACTGAAGCTCGTCGGCTTCAAGTCGTTTGCCGACCCCACCGAGATTGCGCTCGGCCCCGGGGTCAATGTGGTCGTGGGGCCGAACGGGTGCGGCAAGTCCAATATCGTGGACGCATTGCGCTGGGTGCTGGGGGAACACTCGGCGCATCGGTTGCGCGGCGAGGTGATGGAGCACCTGATCTTTGAGGGATCGGAGGCGCGCCCGCCGGCGCCGACGGCCGAGGTGGCGATGCAACTGGCCGCGACCCCGGGCGAGCTTCCGCCGCCGTTTGAGAAGCTCGCCGAGCTTGAGATCAAACGGCGGGTCGCGCGCGAGGCGGGAAGCGATGTCTGGATCAACGGAAGAGCCGCGCGCATCCGCGATGTGGTCGAGCTTTTCGCGAACACCGGCGCCGGTGCGCGCGCGTATGCGATCATCGAGCAGGGGCGCGTGAGCGAGTTGATCACGATGAAGCCGGAGGCGCGTCGCGCGCTGCTGGAAGAGGCGGCGGGGATTGCGCGCTATCGGCTGCGCAAGGAAGAGGCCGAACGAAGGATGCGGCGCATCGAAGAGGATCTCGTGCGCGTGCGCGATCGGTTGAGCGAGGCCAAACGCCGCGTGCGCCATCTCGCGCAGCAGGCGGAAACGGCGCAGCGCTACCGCGCGCTGCAAGAGGAGATGGAAAAGGTCAAGGCGGCCGTGTTCGCCCACCGCGCCGCGCGCCTCAAAGAGGAGATTGAAGCCGGGCGCGCGAAGCTGCAAGCGCTGGCGCAGCAACTGGAGGCCAAGCAGGCGCAAGCGGCGGCCCATGAAGCGAAGCTTGCCGAGCTTGAGCGGATGCAAAGCGAGCTGGAGCGCGAGCGCGCCGAGGCCGAATCTTCGTGGCGCGCCGTCGAGCGCGCGTTTCGCGAGCTGCAGCGCAAACTCGACCGCCTCGTGCAGGAGCGGGCGCATGCCGAGCGCGAGGAGGCCGAGCTTCGCCGAAGCATCGCGCGGCACGCGGAGCGGCTGGATGAGCTTGCGCGTCGGCTTGCCGACGCGGAAAGCGCGCAGCCGGCGGACGACCTTGCCGCCCTCAAAAAGGCCGTGGCGGAGGCGCAGGCCAAGGCCGATGCCGCCGAACGGGAGCTGGTGGAGGCGCAGGCAGCCTACGATCGGGCGGTGGAGCGGCTGGCCGCGGCCAAGGCGGCGCTGGAGGCGAAAGTGGACGCGCGCCGCAAGCTGGCGCAAAGGCGCGCCCAGATTCAGGAAAGGCTTCAAGCGCATGAAACGCGCTTGGAGGAACTTGCCGCGCGGAAGGCCGAGGCCGAGCAGGCGCTGGAGAAGCTGCGCCGCTTGGTGGAGGAGGCGGAAGCAAGCCTCACAGCCCAAGAAGCGCAGCTTGCCGAGGCCGAGCGCGCGCATGGCAATCTTTCCAAGAAGATGCAGGAGCTTGAACAGGCGGCCAAGCAGGCCGAGATCGAGCTGCATCGGGTGGAGGCGCAGCTTGCGAAGCTTTGGCCGCTGGTAGAGCCCCCCGAGGATGTGCAGGCCTGGCTTGCTCGCGCGAAGGATCAAGGCGCGCATGTGCTCGATGAGATCTCGGTGCCGGAGGGCATGGAGCGCGCGCTGGCGGCCGCTGCGGGGCGTCCGTTTGCCGTGCTTTGTGATCCGGATCTGGCGCGCAGGCTGAAAGACGATGTCCCGCAGGATGTGGCGCTGTTCGTGGCGCCTTCGGAGCAAGCGTCCGTGCCCGGATCGCTGGCTGAGGCTTTGGGGCTTGCGGCGGATGCCGTGTGGTATCCGGTGTTTGCGCGTGTGCGTTGGGTGGCGGCCATCGAGCAGGCTCCGGCCTCCGCCGAGGTCGTCGTCGATGCGCAAGGCTGGCGGCGGGATCCGCACGGCGCATGGCTTCCTCCAGCTGTGGAGCGTGCGGCCCAGCGCTGGCGGGCCAAGCGCGAGGCCCAGGCGCTAGAGCAAGAGCGCGCCCGCCTGCGCGCACGCCTGGGCGAGTTGCAGGAACAGAT
>CAZTLD010000162.1:0-2910 GCA_964614395.1 uncultured Zetaproteobacteria bacterium | reverse complement strand
GGGCATGATCGCGCCCCCCGCGTCTGCGCCCGCCCCCACCGACGGAATGATGGCGTTGATGGATTCGACCGGCGGCACGAATGGCATCATCGGGCACATCATGAGCGAGCTGATGGGCGCGCCGGTGCGCTTGTCTCCGGGCACGACGCCAAGCCTCAATACGGACTTCACCGGCGCAAGTTCGCGGCTTTACTACTACTACAAGCTCATGTATCAGACCACCGACCGCGGCCGGCCGCAATACTGGCCGATCAGCAGCACGTTCCCGACGGATTTGGGCGGCGCGTTCTGCATCGGGGCGCTCGATTGCGCTTCCGGCAATCACGACGGCGACAAGCTGCACCTGCTCTTCCCAAGCGGCTATGCGCATGCGTGGAAGGCGGTGCTTGCCGCGTTCGACATGCGCGCGGAGGAATGGAACGGGGCGCTGCGCGGCGTCGTCTGCGCGGGCGGCGCATGCGGCCCGCAGCGCTCGATCGTGGATCTTGCGCGCATGCACCGGCCGCTTGCGGACTACGGCGATCCCACGCATCCGCTGGGCTCGCCGTTCGGACCGGAGATCAAGCTCGTCAAGGATGCGACGGGCAACGTGCGGCAGGTGCCGTTCGACATCGTCGCGGACGCGCAGGAGTATCTGAGCAAGGAATCGGACTATTTCTATGTGACGCCTGATCCGCTCTACTACCCCGGCCAGCCCGATCGCGCCTATGGCGTGATCGATTCGGCGTTTCGGGATCTGCCGGCGCTCACCTATTCGGGCGGGATTCTGGACACGCACACGCACAACAACGTCTCCGGCATCGTCTACACGCCCTCGGCGCTGGAGTGGGAGACGGCCAATGTGGGCGGTATCGGCTACATTACGGGCGCGGTGATCACGGGGCTTGGCATGTACAACAAGACGGCCAAGGCGAACACGCGCCAGATCTACGTGTTCGATCCGCAGGCCGTGGACAACATCAATACGCAGAACAGCCTCACGATCATGCTGCGCTTCGCGCATCAGGCGCTGAGATGAGGCGGATCGCGCTATTGGGTGTGTGCGCGCTTGCGGCCGCGGCATGGGCGGGCGAGATCTACCAATGGCGCGATGCGCAAGGGGTCGTGCACTTCACCGACGATCCGAGCCGGATCCCGCCAGAGGCGGAGCCTCGTCGCGCGCATCCGGAGCGCGTGATCGTGATGGAGCGAAAGGGCGGCGAGGCGGCGCCGGGGATGGCCTTGTTCGCGCAAAAGTGCGGCGCATGCCATGTGCTGTTCGCGGACGAGGATCCGAACAAGGAGCCGCTGGCCGACGCGCTGCGCGATCCGAACGCGAACGTGCCCTATTCCGAGAAGGAGATCTTCGCGAAGATTCGGGCGGCTGCGCGCGGCGAGATCGAGGGTTCGGACATGGAGCCGGTCGAGATCAGCGACGAGGAGCTGCGCGCGATCGCGCGCGCGCTGGCCGAGCGGTTGCGCTGAGGTCGGTTTGACTTTTCCCTTGCGGTGGCCTAAGTTGCGAGCGTAGGCTCAAGCGGCGCTTGAATCGGGAGGATCTGTGGGGCTGTTTGGCAAGCCGGATGCGCTGGTGGGGCTGGATATCAGCTCCAGCTCGATCAAGCTGGTGGAGCTTGCGCGCACGCGCAAGGGCTACGCGCTCAAGGCGCTTGCGCATGTGGCGCTGCCGCGCGAGGCGATCGTGGAAAACTCGATCATGGACACGACCGCGGTGCAGCAGGCGCTTTTGGATGCGGTGGAGATCGGGCGGCCGTCCACGCGCAATGTGGCGGTGGCGCTTGCGGGCAATGCGGTGATCGTGAAGGCGGTGCAGATGCCGGTGGCAAGCGAGCTGGAGCTTGAGGGACGCATTGAGTTCGAGGCCGATCAGCACATTCCGTTCAGCATGGACGAGGTGTATCTGGACTTTCAGATCCTCGGGCCTTCGCGCGAGGACGAGGGCTCGATGGACGTGCTGCTTGTGGCCTGCAAGCGCGAGGTCGTGGACGATTTGCAGATCGTGCTGCACGATGCGGGGCTGGAGCTGAAGCTTGTGGACTGCGCGGTGTTTGCGCTGGAGAACGCCGCCGAAATCACCTCGGAGCATCGGCTGGTGCCGAATCCGGATACGGTGTCGCCGGAAGATGCGGAGGTGCATGCGCTCATTCATCTCGGCGCGACGATGATGCATGTGAACATCACGATCAACGGCGTGAGCGCCTTCGTGCGCGATCATGGGTTTGGCGCCGACCAGCTCACGAAGGAGATTCAGGAAGCGCACGGGATCGGTTTCGACGAAGCCGAGCGAATGAAGAAAGAGCGCTTCTCCGATGTTTCGCCGGAGGCGGTGGAGGCGTTTTACGCGGGATTGGTGGCGGAAATCCAGCGCGCGCTCGACTACTACTCGGCCACGCAGCCCGAGTATGCGGTGAACAAGATGCTGATTTCGGGCGGCGGGGCGCTGATTCCGGGCATCGCAGACGAGCTGCAGGGGCGCGTGGGGATCGACACCGTGGTGCTCAATCCGTTTGAGCAGGTGGAGATCGATCCGAAGCGCTTCGATGCGGATGCGATCATGCGCGAGGGTCCGCTTTACACGATCGCCACGGGCCTTGCGCTGCGGAGCTTCGACCAATGATTCGCATCAACCTGCTGCCGTATCGCGCCAAGCGCCGCCGGGCGCAGATTCTCAAGCATCTGCTTGTGTTTTTCGGCGTGCTGCTCGGCGCGATCGTGATCGCGGGCGCGCTCCATGCCTATGCAACCGCCACGCTACGCGGGCTGGAGGACAAATACGCCGATCTGCGGCAGAAGAACCAGATGCTGCAAAGGAAGATCGGTGAGATCCGCAATCTGGACAAGCTGCGCGCCGAGGTGGAGCAGAAACTCAAGCTGATCGATGCGCTGCAACAGGGGCGGTTTGAAAGCTTT
>CAZTLD010000161.1:0-2931 GCA_964614395.1 uncultured Zetaproteobacteria bacterium | reverse complement strand
ACGAATCAGCTGCTCTACCGGCTGAGCTACGTCGGCAGGGGGCGTTATTGTAGCGTGTGATGCGCGTTTGCAAACTGCGCGCGCACACCGCTCTTTTCGCTGACCGGCGGCAGCAGCAGCGGCTGCCCCTCCTCCACGCGCTCCGGCCGCAGCAGTAGCACCACCTCATCTCCCGCAGCCAGCACCCAATCGTCGTGCGCCAAAGTCGCTTCCTTTCCGCGCCGGATCACGATCGGCAGCACGCCGTTCGGGATGCGCACATCAGCAAGCCTACAACCCACAAGGGGCGAGTCCGGCGCAATCGTGCGCGTTTCGTACACCAAGCGTTTGCGGTAGGCCTGATCCGCCCAATAGGTGTAGCTCAAATGCTTGCCAAATGCGCGCACCACTCCCAGCCGCTGCATCAGCTTGGCATAGGTGCGCTCGTCTCCTTCCTCCACGGCCACCCAGAGCGTCTCCACGCGAAAGTCGTCGCGCAAAATGCGCGCGATCAACAGGTTGTGCTCGGTGCCCGGCGTCATCACGAGCGCCGCCGCCGCATCCGGCGCGCCAGCCAGTTCCAAAAAGAGCGGATCCATCGGGTTGCCGCTCACCGCCCGCGCTCCCGCGCGCCGCATCCGGGCCACCGCGTACGGATCCGAATCCAGATACCAGACCTCCCAGCCCTCCATCGCCCGCCCGATCTCCAGCGCCAGCGCTCCGCCGCCGACGATCAGCATCGTGTGCTCCGGGCCGCGCACGCCCAACCAGCGCTTGAGCGGCCCGCTCATCAGCCCGTACACGAGCGACGCGGCAAGCACGACGACGAACACAAGCGCCTCAAACCGCTCGGCTCCGGCCACCTCCGCGTGCGCAAGCGACTCGCCTGCGAGCGAAGCCATACCGGCCACGACGATCCCCTTCGGCGCAAAGGCGGCAAGAAACGCGCGATCGGCGCGCGGCCAGCCTGCACCCAGCGTGGCCAGCCAAGCCGCAAGCGGCCGGGCCACGAACGCCAGCGCCGCAAACACCCCAAGCCCCGGCCCCAGCGCCGTCCTGAGCGCTTGCAGGTCCAAAGAAGCCGCCAGGATCACGAACAAGGTGCTCACCAGCCACACCACGATCGCGCCCTTGAACCGCTTGAGGCGGGCGATGTCCGGCACCGGAAAGCGCTGCACGACGACGCCGGCCACGATCGCGGACACCAGCCCCGCCTGCGCGGCGAACTGCCCGGCGGTGGCGGCAAAGGCCCACACCCACGCCACCGCAAACACCATGCGAAGCTCGCTGTCGCGCACTGCTGCGCGCGCAAGCAGCCATCCAAGCCCCGCTCCGCCCACGAGGCCAAACGCCAGGCCCACGCCCAGCGTGCGCGCAAGCCACCACGCACCATTCGGCCACCACGCGCCGGCCGCCAGCCCCTGCAGGAGCACGACGGCGAGCACCGCCCCCAGCGCATCGACGAGCATCGCCTCGCCCAACAGCACCTGCGCCAGCCGCCGGTGCACGCGCACATGTTTGAGGATCGGCGCGACCACGGCCGGGCCGCTGATCGCGGCCAGCGCCCCGAACACCGCCGCCGCCTCCCAGCCCAGCCCGCCCCAGACATGCGCGGCCACACCACCGATCCCAAGCGAAGCCAAAATGCCGAGCAGCAAAAGCCGGCCCACAAGCCCGCCTTCCCGCCGCATCGTGCGCAGATCTAGGTTCAGCCCGCCCTCGAACAGGATCACGACCAGCGCAAGCTCGATCCACGCAGGCAAACCGTCGCGCAACGCGCCGGCATCGATCAGCCCCGCCGCTCCGGGGCCGAGCAGCATCCCCGCCGTAAGCCAAAACAGAATCGGCGGCATGCGCAGCCGGTTGCCCAACCACTGGCCGGCCGCGCCAAGCAGCGAAGCCCAAGCGATCGTTTCTACGGGGGAAACGGAAAGCGCCATCAATCCTCGGCGCCGAAGGCGTAAAGCGTCTCTTCGAGCGCCTCCATGGGGACTTCGCTCACGAACGCCTGGCCGATCCCGCGCAGCAACACGAACCGCAATCGGCCGCTTTGCGCCTTTTTGTCGTGCCCCATCGCCTCAAGCCACTGCGCAAGCGAAAATGCGGGCGGCCGCGTGGGCAGCTGCAAGGCTTCAAGCAGCGCGGCGATGCGCGCGGCCACCCCTTTCTCCGCCGCCCCTATCCGCTCGGAGAGCGCCGCTGCCATGTGCATCCCTGCCGCCACCGCTTCGCCGTGCAGCCACGGCCCGTAGCCGGTAAGCCGCTCGATCGCATGCCCGAATGTGTGCCCGAGGTTCAACAGCGCGCGCGTGCCCGTCTCCTCGCGCTCGTCGGCGGCCACGACTTCGGCCTTGATCTCGCACGAGCGCGCGATCGCCTCCACCAACGCATCCATCTCCAACGCTAAAAGGCGCTCCCTTTCCGCCTCCAGCCAGCCGAAGAACGCGGCATCGAGGATCGCGCCGTATTTGACGACCTCGGCCATGCCGGCGCGGAAGTGGCGGCGGGCAAGCGTATGCAGCGTTTCCGGATCGATCCAGACGAGCGCGGGCTGATGGAACGCGCCGATCATGTTCTTGCCCAGCGGATGGTTGACCGCGGTCTTGCCGCCGACGCTGGAGTCCACCTGCGCAAGCAACGTCGTCGGCGCCTGCACGAACGGAATCCCGCGCCGGTAGCAGGCGGCGGCGAAGCCCGCCAAATCCCCGATCACGCCACCCCCCAGCGCCACCAGCGGCTCGTTGCGCGACAGCCTCATCGCCATTAGCGCATCGATCACTTCTTGCCAGCGCGCCACCGTCTTTTCCTGCTCGCCGTCCGGCAGCACAAGGCTTTCCGCCTGCCAACCCGCGCGCGCAAGCGAATCCAGCACCGCATCCAGATACAAAGGCGCGACCACCTCGTTCGTGACCACGAGCGTGCGCTTCGCATCCGGAAAGCGCGCGCGCATCG
>CAZTLD010000160.1:0-2936 GCA_964614395.1 uncultured Zetaproteobacteria bacterium | reverse complement strand
CCGACGATGGAATGCTTTCCGTGGTGGGGAACAACCTTGAAATGGAAGCCACAGCCCAAGTGGAGGTGGAAACGGCCCGCCCGGGCCGGGCTACCGTGCATGCCCACAAGCTTTTTGAAGCGCTGCGTGAAATCGACGCCGAAACGATCACCATCGAGCACAGCGACGGGTTTGTCTCCGTGCGCAGCCAAAGCGCGCGCTTTCGTTTCGTCTCGCAGCCCGCTGAGGATTACCCACGCCTTGAGCGCGAACAGCCCAAGGCGGCGTTTGAAGTGGAAGGAGAAACCTTAAGCGAGCTCTTCTCGCAGGTCGTGTACGCCACTTCCACCGACGAAACGCGCCGTTTTCTCACCGGCGTGCTTCTGGAAACGAAGGAAAACGGCACGCTGCGCGCCGTGGCCACGGATGGACATCGCCTTGCGATGCACGAGGCCTCCTTGCCGCAGCCTCCGGCCGACATGCGCGTGATCGTGCCGAAAAAGGTCGTAGCGGAAATCTCGCGGCTTGCCCGCGAGGCGGAAACGGTGCGCGTGGAGATCGGCGAGCGGATGATCTCCGCCTGTGCGGGCACCTTTGCGATCACGGGAAGACTGATCGACGGCCAGTTTCCGGACTACGAAAGCGTGATTCCGCAGGAACATCCCAACCGCGCCATCGTGGCCAGGGAGACCTTCGATCATGCGCTGCGCCGGGCGATGGTGGTCTCCGACGAATTTCCGCACACCACGGAGTTACGCTTGACCGAATCCGGCATTGAGGTGCGCGCGCGCAATCTCAATCAAGAGGAAGCAAGCGAGCGGGTGAGCTGCGAGTACAAGGGCGAAACCCGCCGCATGGGCTTCAACGCCAAATACCTGCGCGAAGCGTTGGCGGGGATCAACGAAGAGCGCGTGCGGATCGAAGTGGGCGGAGAGATGGAGGCTGCCCGCATTCTGGGCGTGAATGCGGGCTATCCGCTGCACATCGTGATGCCGATGCGCATTGATTTCGATCGCCGTTGAGCGGCTGAAGCTTGCTGGTTTCCGCTGCTGGGAGCGCGCGTCGTTTGCGTTTCCCGAGCCCAAGATCGCGATCGTAGGGGGGAACGGGAGCGGCAAAACTTCGCTCTTTGAGGGGCTCTGCATGCTCACCCGAGGGCGCTCCTTCCGCCGAGGAGGGGTAGCCGACTGGGTGCGCGAGGGTGCCGAGGTTGCTCTTCTTTCCGGGCGCTTTCGTCGCTTCGGGCCGGTGGAGGTGAGCGTGCGGGCTAGTCGGCGGGGGATTGAGCTCCGTGTGCAGGGGGTGCGCGCCCGGGCGCGGCTTGAGGTGATGCGGATGCTTCCCGTGGTCGTCGACTCTCCGCAGGGGCTTCGGATTGTGGACGGCGAAATCAAGGAAAGACGGCGCTGGTTGGATGGGCTCTGGCTTGGGGTGGACCCAACAGCGGAAGAGATCCGAAGACGAGCGATGCGGGCTTGGCTTCAACGTGCACGCGCTGTGCGCGAGCGGCGCGCGCAAGCGGAAGTCGAAGCCTGGGAAGAAGCCTTCGTGGAGGATGCGGCACGCTGGGCGAAGGCTCGGCTGGAGCTCGTGGCCCGGCTCAATCAGGCGCTCGAAAAGCTTGTGGATGGCAAGGTGCGGCTGGAGGCCGAGCCACCCCCCGAAAGAGAGGCGTGGCTCCGCTTGCTGGCCGAAAACAGGGATGCGCTTCGCGGTTGGGCGGTGCACACGGCGGCGGTCAAGCTTTTCTGGCGGGGGAAAGAAGCGCGAGTGCATGCCTCGCGCGGGCAGCAGCGTTTGTGCGCGATCGCACTTCGCATGGCAGAATGCGCGGTGGTGGCGGAAAGGTTGGGATGTTTCCCAATCCTTTTGCTGGACGATGCGCTGGAGGCGATGGATAGCCGCTATCAATCCTACGTGCTTGCGTGGCTGGAAGCCTATCCAGGCCAGGCGATGATCAGTGCACCGTCTTTGCCCAGCGGCTTTACCGGTGCCGTAATACGGATGGAGGAATGAATGGCAGACCAACGCTACGGGGCGGAAAGCATCAAGGTGCTGAAAGGCTTGGAGGCCGTGCGCAAACGCCCCGGCATGTACATCGGCGACACCGACGATGGCACAGGGCTGCATCACATGGTGTTCGAAGTCGTCGACAACGCGGTGGACGAGGCGTTGGCGGGGTTTTGCGACCGCATCGAGGTGATCCTGCACGCAGACGAATCGGTCACGGTGCGCGACAACGGCCGAGGTATTCCGGTGGACATTCACCCCGAAGAGGGGCGATCGGCGGCCGAGGTGATCATGACCGTGTTGCACGCGGGAGGGAAGTTCGACGACAACGCCTACAAGGTGTCCGGCGGACTGCATGGCGTGGGCGTTTCGGTGGTGAATGCCCTTTCCGAATGGCTGGAGCTGCGCATCCGCCGCGATGGCAAGCTCTGGTATCAGCGCTACCGCATGGGCGAGCCGGAAGCACCGATCCAAGCCGTGGCCGACGCCAAGGACACGGGCACCGAAATCCGCTTCCGGCCGAGCCTGGAGATCTTTTCGCACCGCAACTTCGACTTCGAGCTTCTGGCCAATCGGTTGAGGGAGCTTGCCTTTCTCAACAGCGGGCTTTTCATCCGCCTCCAAGACGAGCGCACGGGGGAAAGCCGCACTTTCCACTACGAGGGGGGCATCGCCGAGTTTGTGCGCCACTTGAACCGTGCGCGCGCGCCGCTGCATCCAGATCCGATCGTGATCCGGGACGAAAAAAGCGGCATCGCGGTGGAATGCGCGATGCAGTGGACCGATTCCTATCAGGAACATGTGTTTTGCTTTACCAACAACATCCCGCAACGCGACGGAGGCACGCACCTTATGGGTTTTCGCGCCGCGCTCACCCGCACGCTGAACCAATATGGCGAGTCCTCCGGGATGTTTGCCAAGCGGAAGATCAAGTCCCTGGCTGGCGA
>CAZTLD010000159.1:0-3003 GCA_964614395.1 uncultured Zetaproteobacteria bacterium | reverse complement strand
CGCTCTGGCCGCTGATGCTCGGCGCGTTCTTGATGCAGGCCAGCCACGGCGCCTACTACGGCTTTTTCAGCCTGAGGCTCGCCGAGGCGGGCTGGAGCTCGGGCGCGATCGGCGCGTGGTGGGTGCTGGGGGTGGCGGCCGAGGTGGCGCTGATGGCGGCTTGGGGCGCGCGTGTGCAGCGGGCGCCGGCGCGCGCGGTGTTTACGGCCTGCTTTCTGATCGCGGCCGTGCGCTGGCTGGGGATCGGGATGGATGTGCGCGCTGGCGCGCTCGTCGCCTGGCAGTTGATGCATGCGGCGACCTTTGCGGCGTTTCACTTGGCGGGTGTGGCCGCGGTGCAGCGCCTGGGCGGAGCGGGAGCGGCTGCCGCTCAAGGCTGGTATGCGGCGATGGGCTTCGGGCTGGGCGGAAGCCTCGGTGTGTGGGCGGCAGGCTGGATCGCGGAAGCGGCCTCGGTGCAGGCGGCGTTTTTCGCCGCGATCGCCCCCGCGTTGCTTGGCGCGGCGCTTTCCGCCATCGTGCGGCTGCGATGACGCGCCTTCCGTTCGTGTTGCACGATTTGCAGGACTCGCAGATCTATGCGCTCGCGCAGGCCGCGGGCCGCGCGGGCTTCGAGGTCGTGGGCACGACCAACCCCGAAGAGCCTTGGGTGCGCCGCTCCAAGTACGTGCGCGAAGCTTACGCGATGCCGTGCCTTTCTGATCTCACCGCGAGCATGTATGCCTACTATCTGAAGCAGACGGGGCTTTCCGGCGTGTGGCTTCCCTGCACCGACGATCTTGCCGAGTTCACCGCGCGCTACCGCGGGTTTCTCGAGAAGATGGGCATGCGCTTTCTTGCGCCGGCGCCGGAGGCGGTGGCGCGCGTGTTCGCGAAGGAGTTCCCCGAGGTGGAGGGGCTCGTGCGCCCGTGGGGCGGCGAGGTGCGGGTGGCAAGCCTCTACGAAGAGGCCTCGAAGCTTCCGTATCCGTTGATCCTGAAGGCGGTGCGCGGCCACTATCGCCTGATCCGCGATCCGGAAGCGCTGGTGCGCGTGCTGGATGCGCTCCAGGCGCGCGAGCATCCCGAGGAGACGCTGGCGATCGAGGCCTACGTGCCCGGAGAGGTGCCGCGCATGGCCTCGGCGATCGTGCTCTGCGACGGCGAGGGGCGCGCGGTGCGCGGGTTCACCGCCCGAAGGCTTCGCGCCGCGAAGGCCGGCGACGGCCTGTTCGGCGAGACGACCGCGGCGCGCGCGGAGTGGATCCCCGAACTTTGGGAGGCGGCGGCGAGCCTCATGGAGGCGCTCGGCTGGCGGGGATTCGCCGAGGTGGAGTGCAAGCAGGGGCTGGACGGGCGCTGGTATCTGCTGGAAGTGAACCCGCGCATCTCCGGCTGGGGGGTGCTCGCCGAGGCCGACGGGGCGGGCTTGCTTGCCGCGTATCATGCGCTCTGCGCCGAGGGCGCAAGGCTTGAGCCTGCGGTGCTGCAGCGCTCGCGCGCGCGCTATGTGCGCGTGATCGCGACCGTGTATCACGATCCGGACTGGGCGGTGCCCACCGAGCCGCAGGATTCGCTGATGCGCCGGGCGCGGCGGCTTGCGCAGGCGGTGTGGGCAAAGCTTCGCGATCCGGCGTGGGTGAGCCTCGGGGCGTGGGATGCGTGGGATCTCAAAGCAAGCCTGTGGCTTTTGGGGCGCACGATTCGGCGCGTCTGGGCACTGTTTCGCGGCCGCACGCGGCTGGACTAGCGGTGGGCGCTCATCTCGTGCAGGGCTTGCAAAAGCGCGTGCACATCCACGGGCTTGAACAGCACGCGCACGTTCGGCGCGCGTTTCCACTCATCCAGGGTCTGCTGCGGGTCGTAGCCGGTGATGAAGATGATCGGGAGGTCTTCGCGCACGCGGCGCATCTCGCGCGCGGCCTCCGGCCCGCTCATCTCCGGCATCACCACATCGAGCACCGCCGCCGCCCACGACTCGGGCTCGTCGCGGAAGCGCTGCCATGCCTCGCGGCCGGTGGCGCACAGCGCCGGCCGGTAGCCCATTTCGGCGAGGATTTCGCCGAGCACGGTGCGCACGCCCGGCTCGTCGTCGGCCACAAGCACCGTTGCGCCCGTTCCTTGAAGCTCCTGCGTGCGGACGCGGTCCACGGTGTCCTCGCGCACCGGCTTGTCCGTGATCGGGAACAGCAGCCGGAAGCACGCCCCGCCCAGCTCGCTTTCCCCCACCAGGACCTCGCCGCCGTGGCGGCGCATCGCGCCGTAGACCATCGCCAGCCCCAGCCCCGTGCCCTTGCCGACGGGCTTCGTCGTGAAGAACGGATCGAAGATGCGCGTGCGCGCTTCTTCCGGGATGCCGGGGCCGTTGTCTTCCACCTCAAGGCACGCCCAGCGCTGCGCCTCGTATTCGGGGCGGGGCGCGCCGAACGCCTCCTCGGCGGAACATACGCGCAGCCGCACGCGGATCTTCGGATCGGGCGTGGATTCCAGCGCATCGCGCGCATTCGCGATCAGGTTCATCAGCATCTGCTGCAATTGCGTCGGATCGGCGAACACGCGCACAGGCTCGCTTGGAAGCTCCAGCTCCATCGCCACGGTCTCCGGGACGATCACGCGCGTGGTGCGCATCGTCTCTTTGAGGAACGGCACGAGGTCCATCGGATTCATCTGGCCGCCGCTGTCCCGCCGCACGAAGGCGAGCAGTTGCTTGATCATCTCCG
This sequence comes from uncultured Zetaproteobacteria bacterium, assembly GCA_964614395.1. Classification (GTDB taxonomy): domain Bacteria; phylum Pseudomonadota; class Zetaproteobacteria; order Mariprofundales; family S012-25; genus CAZTLD01. Next base: position 304 of record CAZTLD010000159.1, on the reverse strand, counting down.
CCGAGCGCCGGATCAGGCTCTCGATCCGGTCCACGAGTTCGCGGTCCGCTTCCGCAAGCCGGCGCTTGAGAAGAAAGAGGTTGCCGCTCACGCCGGCGAGCATGTTGTTGAAGTCGTGCGCGATGCCGCCGACGAGCGTGCCCACCGCCTCCATCTTCTGCGCTTCCATGAGCTTGTTCTCTAGCGCTGCGCGCTCGCGCCGGTCTTCCACGACGATCACGAAGCCGTGCAGCTTGCCCTCCACCCGGATCGGGGCGATGGAAAGCCGCACCGGCACGATCACGCCCTGCGCGCCGATCAGGCC
>CAZTLD010000158.1:0-3013 GCA_964614395.1 uncultured Zetaproteobacteria bacterium | reverse complement strand
CGAAGCCTCAATGCGTTCGCGATCACCGAAACCGACGAAAAGCTCATCGCCGCCGCCGCGATCACCGGCGAAAGCAGAATCCCGAAGAACGGATACAACGCCCCTGCCGCGATCGGCACGCCCAGCGTGTTGTAGGCGAAGGCCCAAAAGAGATTCTGGCGAATGTTGCGCATCACCGCGCGCGCAAGCCTTGCCGCCCGCACGATGCCCCTGAGATCGCCCTTCACGAGCGTGATCTCGGCGGCCTCCATCGCCACATCCGTGCCCGTGCCCATCGCAATGCCCACATCGGCGGCCGCAAGCGCCGGCGCGTCGTTCACGCCATCGCCGGCCATCGCCACGACGCGCCCTTCCTTCCTGAGCGCGTTGACGACCTCCGCCTTGCGCGCCGGAAGCACCCCCGCCTCGAAGCGGGCGATACCGAGCTTGCCCGCGACGGCTGCGGCCGTGCGCGGATCGTCGCCGGTGAGCATCACGATTTCGATTCCCATCGCGCGCAGCGCTCGGATCGCCTCCGGCGTGGTTTCTTTGATCGGATCGGCCACGCCTAAGACCGCCACCACATCCTTCCCCACCGCAAGGAACATCGCCGTTGCGCCTTCCGAGCGCATCCGGTCCGCGGCTTCTTGCGCCCATTGAGGGATCTTTGCGCCGATCTCCTGCATCAGCGCCGCATTGCCAAGCGCAAGCTTCTTGCCTTCGTGCGCGCCCACCACCCCCTTGCCTGGCACGGCGCGGAAGCCTTCCACATGGGCAGGCGCAATCCCCTGCGCCTCGGCCGCGCCCACGATCGCGCGCGCCAGCGGATGTTCGCTTGCCCGCTCAAGGCCGGACGCCCAACGAAGCGCGTCCTTGTCGGAGACGCCGCCGCCCGTATGAACCGCCACAAGCCGTGGCTTGCCCTCGGTGAGGGTGCCCGTTTTGTCCACCACGAGCGTATCCACCTTCTCCATCCGCTCGATGGCCTCGGCATTGCGAATCAACACGCCCATCGTCGCGCCGCGGCCCACGCCCACCATCACCGACATCGGCGTGGCCAGCCCCAATGCGCAGGGGCAGGCGATGATCAACACCGCCACCGCATTGACGATCGCATGCGCAAGCCTCGGCTCGGGGCCGAACGCAAGCCAGACGACGAACGTGACCGCCGCGACCCCCGCCACCGCCGGCACAAACACCGACGCCGCCTTGTCCGCGAGGTTCTGGATCGGCGCGCGCGAGCGCTGGGCCTCGGCCACGAGCGCGATGATCTGCGCAAGCAGCGTGTCCGCCCCCACGCGCTCGGCGCGGATCACGAGCGCCCCCTCGCCGTTGATCGTGCCGCCCACGACCCGATCGCCTTCGCGTTTGGCCACCGGCATCGGCTCGCCCGTGATCATGGATTCGTCCACGAAGCTTTCGCCCTCCACGACGACGCCGTCCGTCGGCACCTTCTCGCCCGGGCGCACGCGCAACAGATCCCCCACCTTCACCTGCTCCAGCGGCACGTCTTCCTCTCGGCCGTCCGGCGCGATCCGGTGCGCGATGCGCGGCGCGAGATTCAAAAGCTGCTGGATGGCCTCGCTTGTGCGCGCGCGGGCGCGCAGCTCGAGCACCTGCCCCAGAAGCACGAGCGCCGTGATCATCGCCGCCGCCTCGAAATACACGGGCACAAGGCCCGCGTCATTGCGCATCGCATCCGGAAACAGCCCTGGAAACAAAAGCGCGACGACGCTGTAGGCGTAGGCCGTGCCGATGCCAAGGCCGATGAGCGTGAACATGTTCGCACGCCCTGCTTTCAACGAGGCCCAAAAACGCGCAAAAAGCGGCGCACCGCCCCAAAGCACGACCGGCGTAGCCAGCAGAAACTCGATCCATTGCACCGCCTTCATCCCCAACGCCTCGGGCCAAAGCCCGGGCGCGAGATCGGCCGTCATCGCAAGGGCGAAGACCAGAAGCGCAAAAGGCGCGCTGCCCCAAAAACGTTTCTGCATCGCTTCAAGCTCTGGATTGCGCGCTTCGGCGGGCGCGCTTTTCGGCTCCAGGCTCATCCCGCAGATCGGACACTCGCCGGGTTCCTTTCGCACCACCTCCAGATGCATCGGGCAGGTGTACACCACCTCCGCGCCCGAAGGCGCGGGCAGCTTCGGCTCCAGGCTCATGCCGCACACCTTGCAGATCCCCGGCCCGATCTGCTCTTGCCCCGGGCACATCGGGCAATAATGCTCCACGTTCTCTAGGCCTTCGCTGGCCTGCTCCTTGCGGTGCTGCGCATGCCCGGCTTGCCGTGCGCTTGAGGATTTGTCCGTGTAAGCGCCAGGATCTTCCTGGAACTTGCGCAGACAATGCTCGGAGCAAAAAAGATAGGCTTTTCCGTTGTGCTCCAAGCGATTTTGCGAATGCAGCGGCACCTTCATCCCGCACACGGGATCGGTCGCAGCTTTTTCCCCGAGATACTGCTCCGGCGCTTCGTTGAACCTCTCAAGGCAATGCGCGCTGCAAAAGTAAAACTCCGCTCCGCGAAAAGTCCGCCGATGAGGCGAGCTTGCATCCACCTTCATCCCGCAGACCGGATCGTGAAGCGTTTCAGGAACGCTTGTAGCCATAAAGCCATCTCGCCGTGGTTGGGCCGACATTGCGCGCGGAGTGCACCGCGCCTGCCGGAATCAGGATTTCATCGCCCGGACCGAGCCGGTGGCACACCCCTTCCACCTCGAACTCCATCTCCCCTTCCAGCACATGCACCAGCTCGTCCGTGGCGTGCACGAAGTTTTCCCAGCGCGCGCCGGGCGGATCCACCCAAAGCTCGCAGGAAAACCCCTGCGCGGCCCAGCGCCGGCGAATCTCTTCAATCTTCGCCGTCATCGTGCTCATGCTCCTCATGCGCCTTCTCATGTTCGCGATGGGCGCGCGCCTTCGCGCGATGCTTTTTCGGATGCGCGGGCTGCACGACCACAGCCCCGAACGGCACATAAACGGCCCCGCTTGGGCGCGGCCCTGTCTCCACCACGCATCCGCTTGCGAGCACGGCGCC
>CAZTLD010000157.1:0-3037 GCA_964614395.1 uncultured Zetaproteobacteria bacterium | reverse complement strand
GTTCTCCGCCGCCTGCCGCACTTCTTCGTAGCGGTCGGGATCTTCGCTTGCGGAGAACCGCGCGTTGAACTCGAGCTGCTCATGCATGCCAGCGCGCGTGAAGTTGCTCGATCCAAGCATCGCCGCCCGATCGGTGAGATAGATCTTCGCATGCAGCACGCGCCGAGCGCCAGAGACATACCTGGCCTCGATCGTCCCTTCTCTGATCAAGGCCATCACGCGCAAAAGCGCAGGCGCGTTTTCAAGCGAAATCCCATGCGCAAGCCACCAGTCCCGCATCAACGCGGGCAAGCGCCTCGGATCTCCGGTAGGCAAGCCCCGCCCAAGCATCGGCTCATGCCCAAACACGATCCGCACGCGCCCGGGCAGCCTCTTTTCGAAAGAAGCCGCGCCTAATGTCGCCACGAGATACTCAAGCGAGCCGAAGCCCGTGATCACACATAGCTCGCGCGCGCCCTCCATGTCGCGCCGAAGCTGCTTCCCCACGCTGCGCGCATCGCCATCGTTGATCGGAAAACGCGCCTGCGGCGGCCAGCGCCATTGCTCCGGCCGCGCTTCATCCCCGAGTTGTTGAGGCCTTTCAAACAGGCCGAGCTGGTGCGAGGCCATCCCGTCCCCACGAAGCCCTCACATTTTTGTGGGGACGCTAGCCGAGGCCGCGGCTAGATCGCCACCTCGAAGCGCATCAGCCCCACATCCACGGTCGGATTCGTCGGCAAGCCCCCGGCGTTGCGGATGCGCTGCCATGAGGGCTGCAGCGCCAAGCGCCCGTCCAAGAGCGAAATCCGGATCGTGATCTCAAGCGCCGTCTCCGCCGAGCGCACGCCCGGCGCGGTCTGGAACTCCGCCCGCGCCACGCCCACGCCGAGCTCGTCGTCCGGCCGCCCTGGGATGAAGCCGCGCAGGTGCAGCCCGCCGCCGAGGTAGCGCGGCACCTCGTTGCGATCCTGCTGGGTTGCGCCGTATTGGAAGAACGCGCCCAGCGCGCCGCCGCGCCACGATGCAAAGCGTTGCTCCAAGATCAAATACGCGCCGGACACATCGCGAAAGACCACGCCCGGCGCAAAAGGCGAGGGCTTGTCCGCCGTGTGCCGCCACGCGCCAAGCTTCAGCACCCCGGGCTGGCCGAGATCCGTCCAGACGACCGCAGCCTCGCCGATGAACATCCAGCCTTCCGTGTTCGGCCTGAGCGCGCGCGTTGTGGGATCCCCGTCGTAGGCGCCGAGCATCAGCGCATCGCCCGCCTCGTCCTGCACGCGCAGCCGCGCGCCCAGCCCCGGCTTCGGGAAGATGGAGGTGGGCACATTGGCGCTGATCTCCGGCCCGATCCCGAACGACGAGTTCAGGAACAAGCTCGCGTATTCGGACACATAGAACTCGCTGTTCAGATCGTGCAGCCCCACGAGCATCGAGGCTTGTCCGTCCCAAAACCGCTGCTCGATCCACGCCTCATACAGGATCGTCTGATCGGGCGCTTCGATGTTGGACGCCGTTTGCAGATCGCCGATCACCTGCCCCGTCGGATCGCCGCCGTGGTTGCGCACGCCGTGCACGAACAGGGTGGTGTCCGGCCCGCCCATCGCGGCGAAATCCAATGTAAGCGCGAGATCCAGATTGTCGTGATAGATCGTGCGCTTGCGGGCGTCCACAAGCCCCGGCTTGAAGTTGCGCACGAACTCGCCGATGTAGCCGAGCTCCACGCTCACGCCGGGCGCCGCCTCCCACGCCGAGGCCACGCCGGCGAAAAGAAGCCCCAACCCGAGAGCCAGCGCGCGCCGCAACTTAGCGCGTCCTTGCGATGTCGGCGCCTTCCTCGGCCATCACATAGCCGGCCACGCCCTGCGCCTTGTCCTCAAAGATCTTGATCCACACAAGCCGCTCGCGCACCGGCACCGGCTTGAACACGAGCTTGTGTTTCTTGTCCGTCACGAACACGTTGCACACGCCGCCGATCGCAAGCTCAGCGCCTCCCTTCACGGCGAGATTGCAGTCCAGGCCGAAGTCCTGAAACGCGCTGCCGCCTCCGCGCAGCGTGTCGTTCGCCACCGTAATCACGTCGCCGTCCTTGACCGAGACCGAGTGCGCGAACAAAAGCATCTCCGCGCCGCGCTTGAGCAGCGCCGCCTCGATGTCCTCCCCCGGCACGCGATCGGGGTAGCTCACCGTGCCCGGCCCGTTCGTGGAAAAGAACGCCGCGAAGTGAAAGTGCACGCCCTTGCCGGCATGCGCAGGCGGCGCGATCCCCACCACGCCCGCCATAAGCATCAGCCAAAGCTTGCGCATCCTCGTCCCTCCTCGTCCCCGGAATGTGACTTATGAGTTCAACTGCGCGGCACGATAGGAACCAAGGACGGGGCGGTCAAGCCGCTTTTTGGCGTTTGAGCTGATCCAACGAAAGCCGCACCTCAACCTCGCGCTTGAGCAGATCCAACAGCACCACCACGCGATCTCGGCTTTCCACGCGCACCACCTCGCCTACCAGCCCCGCAAACGGCCCGTCGCAGACCTCGACCTTCTCGCCCACATCCAGCGGCTTGCTTGGCGCCTCCGGCGAGGGCAAAAGCCCGGCATCGTCTTCCAGTGCGCGCAGCGAGGCGATGAACCCGTCCGGCACCTTCGGATACACCTCACCGAAGTGCACCAATCCCACCACGCCTCGCGTATAGCGGATCGGCGCCCAGTGCTCGGCGTCCATGTCGATCTCCACGAACAGATAGCCCGGAAAGAACGGGACGATCTTTTCCGTCAGCTTGCGGGCATGCCGCACCACGCGCGTCGTCTTCGGAAGCCACACCCGAAAGCCCTGCGCTTCAAGATTGGACTCGGCCTCAAACTCCCGCCGCGGCTTCGTGCGCACCGCATACCATGCGCGCCCCATCTCCACCTCCTTTGCTTATCTTACCGGCGCGCGCGGCGGTTTGCCAGGCGCAGGCGAAATGCCAGCATAGCGGCATGCGCGCATTGTTCGTCTACTTGATCAGTGGGATCGCCTTTCTCGTGATCTTCGGCTATTCGATCCACATGTTCATCGGCGGGC
>CAZTLD010000156.1:0-3058 GCA_964614395.1 uncultured Zetaproteobacteria bacterium | reverse complement strand
GAGCGCATGGTCGTCAACGGGATGAGCAACGCCAAGCGCGCAGGCCCTTGGGCCAACGCCGGCATCGTCGTGCAGGTGTTTCCCGAGGACTGGGCGCGCTGGGGCTACGGGGCGGATCCGCTTGCCGGCATCGCGTTTCAGCGCGCGCTGGAGAGTAAGGCCTTTCGGCTGGGCGGCGGTGGGTATCGGGCGCCGGCGATGCGCGTGCTGGACTTCGTGCGCCGCAAGGCCACAGGGGAGCTCGCCCCCACGCGTTTCAAGCCCGGCGTGGCGGCGGCGGACTTGTGGGCGCTGTGGCCTGAGGAGCTGGGCGAGGCGCTGCGCGAGGGATTGATCGCATTCGGGCGCAAGATCAAGGGATTCGTGAGCCGCGACGCGAACCTGTATGCGGTGGAATCGCGCACCTCAAGCCCCGTGCGCATCGTGCGCGGGGACGACATGCAGTCGGTGAGCACGCCGGGGCTGTATCCGGTGGGGGAAGGCGCAGGCTACGCGGGCGGGATCACCTCGGCGGCGGTGGACGGATTGAAAGCCGCGGCCGCGCTGCTCGCCCGCTGATGCGGATCACGGGCTTTGCGCCGATCGTGGGGGGATCCCCGCGCGTGTTGATCCTCGGCACGATGCCAAGCCCCGCCTCGCTCGCCGCAGGCTTTTACTACGCGCATCCGCGCAACGCGTTCTGGCCGATCATGGCTGCGCTTTTCGGCTTTGCGGCGGATGCGCCGTATCCGGAGCGCGCGAAGGCGCTCATCCGCGCAGGGGTGGCGGTGTGGGACGTGTGCCGCTCGTGCGTGCGCCCCGGAAGCAGCGACGGCGCGATCCGCGACGTGGAGCCGAACGACTTCGGCTGGCTGTTCGCCCGTTTTCCCAGCATTCGGTATCTGTTCTTCAATGGCGCGGCCGCCGAAAAGTTGTTTTTCAAGCTCGTTTTGAAGCATCATCCCGAATACGCCGAAAAACGAACGCTTTTGCGGCTTCCTTCCACCAGCCCCGCAAATGCGATGCTTTCGGTTGCGGAGAAAACGCGCGCATGGCAAGTTGTGCGCATCGCCGCAATGGGAGGGGAGCTTGCCGGATCAACCGCAAGCGTTTGATCAGCCGATTCGCGTGCTCGTGCTGGGAGGGGGGGCGGTTAGCGCTGAGGTGCTCGATTGGCTGCTTTCCGAGCCTTTGGTGAAGGTGGTGGGCGTGTACGACGCGCGTGCGGATGCGCCGGCCTTGGTGAAGGCGCGGGCGCAGGGGATTCCGGTTTACCACGATCTTGAACAGGCGCTTGCGTCTTGCGCGCCATGCACGGCGATGAACCTCACCGGCAACGAGATGGTGGACGAAGTGGCCGCCGAAAGGTTGGGGGCAGGTTCCGTGATCGGCGGCGTGGAGGCGCAGCTCTTTTGGCGGATCGTCTCCCGCTGGCGGGAGCTCAAGGACGCCTTCGCCTACCAGGCCACGCACGATGCGCTCACCCGCCTTCCCAACCGCCGAATGCTCACTGAGCTTGCGCTGCAGGAAATCCGGCACGCGATGCGCTACCGGGAGCCTTTGTCCATTGCGGTGCTCGACCTCGATCTCTTCAAGCAGGTCAACGATCTCTATGGACACGCCGCTGGGGATGCGGCGCTCGTGCATGCGGCGAGCACAATCCGCGCGAGCCTTCGCCGCGCCGATATATTTGGCCGGTGGGGGGGTGAGGAGTTTCTGGCCCTGTTTCCGAAGACGGCCCCTGAGGGGGCGGTGCGAGCGCTCGGCAAGGCGCTGGCATCGCTCAAAGACCGGCCGCTCGCGTGGAAGGATCATCAGATTCGGCTGAGCTTTTCGGCCGGCGTGGCAGGCGGCGTGCCGGAGGAAGGCGACGCCGAACGGCGCTTCGATCAGTGGCTGGCGGCAGCCGACCGCGCGCTGTATCAAGCCAAGCAGCGGGGGCGAGGCCAAGTGTGCGCGGCGTGATTGGCGCGTTTTCGCCGCCTGGCTAGATTGCCGGCATGCCTGAAGCGCCGCTGCCTGAAGAGTCCGGTTTTTCTCCGACGGTCGAGCTCAGCGAGGAAGAGCGCCCGCCGCGCTTTCCGGTGCGCTGGCAGTTCGCGCTGTGGACGGCGTTGGCGGTGATCGTCTCGGTGGCGGTGGTGCTTTTGATCACGCTCACCGTTGAGCGCGGCGCGTGGCTGAAAAATCAAACGCGGCAGGCGCGGGCCGATGTGGAGAAGCTTGCTGATGAGCTGAAAATTCCGGTGCTCGCCGGCTCTCGCGCGGAAATCGATATCATTTTGAAGCATTTCCTTGAGAAGACGCCGTCGGCGGTGGGCGTGCACCTGCGCATGGCCGACGGAAGCGAAATGCACGCAGGAAAGCTTGATCTGCGCGCCTCCCCGCTGAACACGCCCAAGCCTCGCGGCATGTGGTTCACGGCCGAGATCCGCTACGCCGGAACGCCGGTGGGGCAGGTGGCGGTGTTGTATTCGGAAGAGGCGTGGCGGGCGCTGGCGCGCTCGTTGGTGGTGCGCATCTTGTTGGGCGCGCTCGTCGTCGTGATGGCGGCGGTGGTCGGCGTGTATTGGCTGGCGGGGCGGATGAGCCGGCCGCTGGAGGAGCTTGCGGAGGCCGCGCGCGCTGTCGCCTACGGGGACTACACGGTGAGGCTTCCCGTGCGCAGCAACGACGAGATCGGCGATGCGGTGATGCAGTTCAACGCGATGGTCGCGGAGCTCCAGCACAAAGAGGAGCTTCGCGGGACGCTTGAGCAATATCTCAATCCACAGGTCGTGGATCGGGTGTTGGCCGGCGAAGGCCTCAGGCGCGAATCGCGCCGGCAGGAGGTGTCCGTGTTGTTCGCGGACATGGTGAACTTCACCGCCTTTTCCGAGGCGCTGCCCACGGAGCGCGTGATCGATGTGCTCAACCAGTATTTCGAGGTGTTTCATCGCATCATCGATCATTTCGGCGGCTTCGTGGACAAATACATCGGCGATGCGGTGATGGCGGTGTTCAACCACCCCCAGAGCGATGCGATGCACCCGCGGCATGCGGTGTTGGCGGGACTTGCGATGGGCGATGCCTGCCGGCG
>CAZTLD010000155.1:0-3069 GCA_964614395.1 uncultured Zetaproteobacteria bacterium | reverse complement strand
GAAGCCAGAGGGCCTGCAAGATCGGCCATGGGTCAGGCCTTAGCGCCACCGACGGTAATCTCGTCCACGTGCGCCGATATTTACAGGTTTAGCGACACGCTTTGGCCGTTTTATTCCTAGGTCGAGCGCAAGGTCGTTGCTCATCGTTGAGACGCGCTTGCGCATCCCGTGTGTGGCGCCGAGATCCGGTTTTCGGTGGCTGCTTCTTTCACCCTATGGACTTAGGCACAGGGGCTTTAGCTAGATTTACATCAATACAGCAGTAGATATGGTATATACACGGCTGCGGGCGGGGGCTAGGATCGGGCGTCTATGACGGACGCGTTGCTGGTCTTCGTCTCGGCCGTTTTGGTCAACAACTTCGTGCTCGCGAAGTTCCTCGGGATATGCCCGTTTCTCGGCGTCTCGCGTAGGCTTTCCACGGCCTTCGGGATGTCGCTTGCGGTGCTGTTCGTGCTTACGCTCTCGGCGACGGTTTCGTGGCTTGTCGAGCACCTGCTGCTGGCGCCGCTCGGGCTTACGTTTCTGCGCACGATCGCGTTCGTGCTCATCATCGCCGCGCTCGTGCAGCTCGTGGAGATGATGATGCGCGCAAAGGCCCCGGCGCTGCATCAGGCGCTCGGGATCTTCCTGCCGCTGATCACGACGAACTGCGCGGTGTTGGGAGTCGCGATCCTGAACGTGCAAAAAGAGCACTCGTTGATTGAGTCTGCGTTCTATGGCTTTGGGGCGGCGGCGGGCTTTGCGCTGGTGCTCGTGCTTTTCGCGGCGATGCGCGAGCGCCTGGAGCACGCGCCGCTTCCGAAGGCGTTCTCAGGCGCGCCGGCCGCGCTGCTCGCAGCCGGGTTGATGTCGCTCGCGTTCATGGGATTCTCCGGCCTGGTGGCGGTGGAATGACGACGGCGCTTGTGGCCGCGCTGGTCGTGGGCGGATTGGCGCTGCTGATCGGCGGGGGGCTTGCGTGGGCGGCTTCGCACTGGCGCGCCGAAGGCAACCCATTGGCCGATCAGATCGATCAGCTGCTCCCGCAAACGCAGTGCGGCCAGTGCGGCTATCCGGGATGCCGCCCGTATGCGGAGGCGCTGGCGAAGGGCGAGGCGGAGGTGAACCTGTGCGTGCCGGGCGGCGAGCGCACGATGCGCGAAATCGCCGAGCTTCTGGGGCGGGAGCCGAAGCCGGTGGCCGAGGAGCCTGCCGAGCCGCGCGTGGCGTTCATTCGTGAGGACGAATGCATCGGCTGCACGCTGTGCATCAAGGCCTGCCCGGTGGATGCGATCGTCGGGGCGCCGAAGATGGTGCACACCGTGATCGCCGAGATCTGCACCGGCTGCGAGCTGTGCGTGGAGCCATGCCCGGTGGACTGCATCGACATGGTGCCGCGCCCGGAGCTGATCGAGCATTGGGCGTGGCCGCTGCCGAACACGGAGCGCGCGCGCCTTGCGGCGCTCCGCCGGGCGAAGAAAAAGGCGGCCTAGGCGTTGCGCTGGCTGGATTATCTCACCGGCTGGTGGCCGAACCCGTTCGCGCGCGGGGTGCGTTTCCGCGGTGGGGTGCGGCTTGCGAAGCTGCGGCCGGCGATCGATGTCCCCATCCGGCCGATGCCGCTTCCCGACTGCTTGATCGTGCCGGTGAAGCAACATATCGGCGAGCCGTGCGAGGTCGTGGTGCGGCCCGGGATGCGGGTGCGCAAGGGGCAGACCCTGGCGCGCGCGGTGGAATACCTTGCCGCGGACATCCATGCGCCGACCTCGGGCCGGATCACGAAGATCGAGGATCATCGCATCCCGCACCCGTCGGGGTTAGGGGCGCTCTGCGTATTCTTGGAGCCGGATGGCGAGGACGAGCCCGCCTGCGAGCTTGCGCCGATCGAGGACTGGCGAGCCGCAAGCCCCGAGGCGTTGCGCGAGCGCATCCGCCGCGCCGGGATCGTCGGATTGGGCGGGGCCGCGTTTCCGTCGTTCGTGAAGTTGGCGCGCGATCCGCAAGCGCCCGAGCCGATGTTGATTCTCAACGGCGCCGAATGCGAGCCGTATTTGAGCAACGACGCGCGCCTGATGGTGGAGTGCGCGGATGAGATCGTGCAAGGCGCGCAGTTGATCGCGCACATCGTTCAAGCGCGGCGGATAGTGGTGGCGATCGAGGACGACAAGCCCGCAGCGCTCCGGGCGATGGCGCAGGCGGCGCGGGACGCGGAAGGCAAGACGCCGATCGAGGTGCGGGCGGTGCCAAGCGTCTATCCGCATGGCAGCGAAAAGCAACTGATCGAGGCGCTCACCGGCCGCGAGGTGCCGGCGGGCAAGCTTCCGAAGGATATTGGCGTCGTCTGCCACAATGTCGGCACCGCGCGCGCGATCTGGCGGGCCGTGGCTTATGGCGAGCCTTTGATCGAGCGCGTGGTCACGATCGCCGGCGATGCGGTGCAGCAACCGGGCAACTGGCTGGTGCGCATCGGCACGCCGGTGCGTTTTGCGCTCGCCGAGGCAGGGGTTGTGGATCTCACCGAGATCGAGATCGTGCACGGCGGGCCGATGATGGGCGAGCGCATCCCGTGGCCGGAGGTGCCGACGGTCAAGTCCACGATTGGGCTTTTGGCCTTTCAGAAAGAGACCTTCTGGCAGGCGCATGTGCCGGAAGAGCCGTGCATCCGCTGCGGACATTGCGGGCAGGCGTGCCCTGCGGGGCTTGCGCCGAATCTGCTCATGGAGGCCTGCCGGCGCGGGGACGTGGAAGAGGCGGAAAGGCTTGCGCTGTTCGACTGCATCGAGTGCGGCTGCTGCAGCTATGTGTGCCCGGCGCACATTCCGCTCGTGCACTACTTCCGCTACGGCAAGGGGCTGGCCGCCGAGGTGCGGCGAACGCGCGCGTTCGCCGAGGCCTCGCGGCGGCGCATGGAGGCGAGGAAGGCGCGCCTTGCGCGCGAAAAAGCCGAGCGCGAGGCGCGGCGGCGTGCGCTCAAGGAGAAGGCGAAGCAAACGGCGAAACTGGTTGCAAGCAAAGAAGAAAATAACGAGGGCGAGACGGGAGGCGGGCGCTGAGCTTCATCGCGGTCAGCTCTCCGCACTGGCACGG
>CAZTLD010000154.1:0-3077 GCA_964614395.1 uncultured Zetaproteobacteria bacterium | reverse complement strand
CCGACCCCGGCTTGATCTCGGTGATCACGAATCCGTCCGCCTTGCCGTCGGTGAAATGCGGGATCACGCGCGCCTGCGTCAAAAGTTGCGGCAGATTGTTCATCTGCTGGCGCACCCAGCCGCGCGTCACCGGTCGGCGCAGCATCGGCACCCTCGGCGGCGGGCGATGCGCCCGCACGGGGGCGGGCCTCGGCGAAGGCGCAGGCGCCGCGCCCGCAGGGGGCTTGGCGTGCTCAAGCTCAAGGCGTTGGATCTCGCCGCCGCGGTCAAGCTCGGCGAAGTCCGGCCCCACGCGCGCAAGCCGCACGCCCGGGGCGATCTCCTCGCCCACGAAGAACACCCGCTGCTTTTGGCCGCCCACCGCGATGATCGCCGCGGCAGGGGCGCCGACCACGGTGCCCAGAAGCCGCGCTTGAACAGGCGGCGCGCTCGGCTTCGGTGGCGGCGGAGGGGCCTTGTCCTTTTTCGGGGCGACGCCGAACACCGGCGTCTTTGCCGCCTGCTCGGCCAACGCCTCAAGGCTCGGCTGCCCTTCGGAAGCCACCTGCATCGCCTCGGGGCGAGGCAGCGGCCACAGCCACACGGCCACGGCCCTGGCGGCGAGCACCCCGCTTACAAACAGCGAAAGCCAAAACACGAAAGGAAGCGCCTGCGGCGCAAGGCTACGAATGTGCGCCCTGAGCTTGGCGACTAAAGCCCCAGCTTCGGCCACAGCGCATCCACCTTTCGGATCGTGTCCTGATCCATCGCGATCGGCACGCCCCACGCGCGATCGGTTTCTCCGGGCCACTTGTGCGTGGCGTCAATCCCCATCTTGCCGCCCAGCCCTTCTTCGGGCGAGGCGAAGTCCAGATAATCGATCGGCGTGCGCTCCACGACCACGAGATCGCGCGCCGGATCCGCGCGCGTGGAAACCGCCCACACGACATCCGGCCACGAGCGGATGTCCACGTCGTCGTCCACGACGATGATGAACTTCGTGTAGAGAAACTGGCGCAAAAACCCCCACAGCCCGAACATCACGCGCTTGGCGTGCCCCGGATAGGCCTTGCGGATCGCGATCACCGCCACCCGATACGAACAGCCCTCCATCGGCAGATGGAAATCCACGATCTCCGGAAACTGGCGCTGCAAAAGCGGCGTGAAGATCTCGTTCATCGCCAGGCCCAGAATCGCAGGCTCATCCGGAGGCTTGCCGGTGTAAGTGGTGAGATACAGCGGATCTCGGCGCATGCAGATGCGCTCGACCGTGAACACCGGAAAACGCTCCACTTCGTTGTAGTAGCCGGTGTGATCGCCGAACGGCCCTTCAGGCGCGGTCTCATCAAGCGCCACATGCCCTTCCAGCACGATCTCGGCGCTTGCCGGCGCCCACAGCGGCACGCCCACGCAGCGCGCGATCGGCACGCGCGCGCCGGCCAAAAGCCCAGCGAAACTATACTCGCTCATCCTGTCCGGCACCGGCGCGACCGCTCCAAGCAGAGTTGCGGGATCCGCGCCGATTGCGACCGCCACCGGAAAGCGCGTGGCGCCTGCTGACTTGGCCTCGCGGTGATCCTGCGCCCCGCCCCGATGCCGCAGCCAGCGCATGATGAGCTTGTTGCGCCCGATGAGCTGCTGCCGGTAAATCCCGAGGTTGTGGCGTTTCTTGTGCGGCCCGCGCGTGATCACGACCCCCCAGGTGATCAACGGGCCCGCATCGCCCGGCCAGCAGGTCTGGATCGGCAATCGGCTGAGATCCACCCCCTCGCCCTCCAGCACCACCTCGCGCCACGGCGCGCGAGACACGCGCTTCGGCCGCGCGAAGCGCGCACGCACCAACGCCTGCGCCAGGGCCTTGGCCTCGTCGCTCCCTTCCGGCATCTCCGGGCGATAAAGCAGCGCCAGCGCCTCGCCCAGGGTTCGCAGTTGTTCGCGCCTTTCCAAGCCCAGCGCCCAGAGGATGCGGCGCATCGCGCCGAAAAGGTTGGCGACCGCGGGGATCTCGCTTCCTTTCGGGCGCTCGAACACCAGCGCCGGCCCCTCGCGCGCCAGCACCCGGCGCGCGATCTCGGTGAACTCAAGCCGCGGAGAAACAGGCTCTTGAATGCGCGCAAGATCCCCGCGCGCCTCGAGCGCCGCAAGAAAGCTTCTTAGGTCTGGGAAGCGCATGGACTGAAAAGGTCAAGCACGCGCACGATCGCAAGCCGTTTTCGCGCCGCATCCGAAAGCGCGCGCACGCAGAGGGAAAACCCGCGCTTCTTCGCCCGCGCAAGGATCTCCACGAGGGTTGCGGCGCCTGCCGTGTCCATCCTGTCCACTTCCGCAAGATCAAGCTCAAGCGGCAGATTCCGCTTCATCGCCGCATCCGCGGCGCGCAAAAGCCTTGTGGCTGTGTGCATCGTGAGCGCCCCCTTGGCCTTGATGAGGGTGCGGGTTTCGCCGTCTTCCCGTTCAATCACCAGCATCTTCCTGCTCCAGCCAGATTTGGGCCTCTTTGACGCCTGCTTCGGCAAGCGCGCGCAGCCTTGCGCGCGCCGTTTCGGCCTTCGCTGCAAGCCCAAGCGCCCGATAAAGCCGCCACGCGCGCGCAGCCTCCTCAGCGGCGCGCGCGCCTTGCGCGTGCTTGCTGATCAGCATCGCCGCCTCCGCATGCACGATCGGCAGCGCTGCCCGAAGCGCGCGCGCTTGCTCGGCCAGCTGCCGCGCGCTTTCGGCATCCCCCTGCGCATCCGCAAGCCGCGCCATGCCCAACAGCGCCTCGGCCCGCACCGGCTCGGGCGCCTTCTTGCGCGCAGCATTGAGATAAGCTTCGCGCGCCTCGTCCAACCGGCCGGCGAGCCGCAACGCATCCGCCCACGCAAGCCATGCATCGGCAGGATCGGACGCCGTCAACGCAAGCCTCGGCAGGGGCTTTGCCTGCCGCGCACGGGCCAGCGCCACGAAGGCCGAAGCGCGCACCGAAAGCGCCCGCACGCCGGCAAGCCTCGCCCACTGCTGGGCCGCCGCCAACGCCTTTTCAGCCTCGGCCATCTCTCCCGCCCGCAAAAGCGCCACCCCCCGCCCGAAGCGCGCTTGCGCGATCCATCGGGGATCGT
>CAZTLD010000153.1:0-3079 GCA_964614395.1 uncultured Zetaproteobacteria bacterium | reverse complement strand
CCCGTGCTTCCCCACGGGGTGGTGGTGCGCACGCGCACGGAGCTTGGCCTGCCGCCTGCGGCGATCGGGCCGACGGCGCTGGAGCAGATCCTCTTCAACCTCGTGCTCAACGCCGCGCAGGCGATGGCGCGCGCGAAGCGGCACGGCGAGATCCGCATCCACGCCTCATCGGCCGGCGATGCGGTTCAGATCACGGTGGAGGACGACGGCCCCGGTATCCCGGAAGAGCTGCGCACGCGCATTTTCGAGCCCTTCTTCCGCGGCGAGGGTTCGTCCGGCACGGGATTGGGGCTCGCCGTCGTCTCCGAGCTCGTGCACTGGCATCGCGGCACGATCCATGTGGAAAACCGCCGGGAAGGCGGCGCGCGCTTTTGCATCCGCCTGCCTGCGGTCGCCGCTCCGGCAGCGCACGCGCCGTCCCCATCTCCCGAGCAGAACCCGCCTATGCCTTCTTGGCGGTGCGCGTTGGTGGCCGAGGACGATCCCACGGTGCAAACGATGCTCGTGCGCATGCTGCAAAGGCTCATGCCGGAGGCCGAGATCCTCACCGCTCGCGACGGCGAAGAGGCCATCGGGCTGCTCGCCCGACATGCGCACAAGATCGATCTCATCATCACCGACCATCAGATGGCGAAGCGCACCGGCGCCGAGGTGTTGGAGGCGGCGGAGATGCTGAGCGCCGGCATCCCGCGCGTGTTGCTCACGGCTTATGCAGAGTCCAGCGAGGTGCAGGAGGCGGTGCGCCGGTGCGGGGGCGTTTTGCTCGCGAAGCCGGTGACCGCTGCGCGGCTTGCCTCTGCGATCGCGACCGCCTACCAGATGAGCGAACGCGCGGAAAACTCCGCATAGAACGCATCGTAGAAGTAAAGCCCGTGGGCGGGCGCAGCGGGCGGACGCGCGCGCGCATCAAGAAGCGCCTCCGCCCATTCCACTCCTTTCCGACCCACGCCGATCTCCACCAGCGCCCCCACCATGAAGCGCACCATGCGGTAGAGAAACGCATCGGCGCGCACGAAGACCTCCACGCCCCAAGGCTGCGGGACGATGTCCACCGCGTGCACGGTGCGCCGGGGATGCGCGGCTTGGCAGCCTGCCGCGCGAAACGCGGAAAAATCGTGCTCGCCGATCCAAAGGCTCGCTGCTTCCTGCATCCGATCGAGATCCAACGGCCGCGGCATCCACCAGTGCCGCCAGCGTTCGATCGCCGGTGGTGTCGGGCGCATCCAGATGCGATACCGATAGGCGCGGCCAACGCAGCTTAGGCGAGCATCAAACTCGGCATCCACGGCCCGCGCGCCGATCACGCGCAGCGTCTCCGGCAAATGGGCATTCAGCCCGTGCACGTAAGCGCGCGGCGCGCGCCGCCAACGCGCGGCATCCACGTCCGCATGCACGAGCAACGCTTCGGCATGCACGCCGGTGTCGGTGCGCCCGCAGGTTTTCGTGCGGCGCGGCGCGCCATCAAGTCTTTCCAGCGCTGTTTCCAACGCCGCCTGCACGCTCGGGGCATTGGCCTGCCGCTGCCAGCCGTGAAACGCCGTGCCGTCAAACTCCAGCACCAGCGCCACACGCTGCGTGCTCACACCGCCCCCAACGCCAACCCTCCGCCCAACACCAACGCTGGCACCCAAGGGGTTTCTAGAGAAAGCGGCGGTGCCCACGCCCAGCGCAAGTAGCGCTGTTCCGCCTGCAGGCGCGCCTGCCGATCGGCGGCGCGCACCCATGCGGCCATCGCCGCCCAGCTCCGCCTACCCGCACGAACGCGCACGAGCGCCAAACGCACGCGCATCTGCCTCGCAAGCGCCCCCCAGTGCGCCCAGCGCCCTGACGGCTGCACCACAGACACAAGCCATACCGATGCGCACCACAAACCCACGAACTGGCCTATGCGCATCCAAGCAAGCGCCAGCCCTTCCCGCGTGGGTGAAATGGCGCTGCCCGCGACGAGCAAGGTGCCGGGCGTGGTCCACAACCAGAAGACCGCCACCGGAAGCGCAAACATCACAGCGGCCAACACGACTCGGCAGGCCCTCTTCCCGCCGAATCGAAGGGCGATCGCCGCAAAGGCGAGCGCCGCCGCAGCCCAGGCCTCCAGCCCTCCGCGGGCGAAGGCCGCGCGCCACCACACGACGAGCGCCGCCGCCACCGCAAGGGCCCTTGCCAGCTGCGGCTGCATCAATCAGTCGCGCTTATCCCGGTTTTGCTTACCCTCTTCCTCGTCGCCGAGCTCGTCCAGAAGCTTGTCCAGCTCGAGCGTGGCCTCGCCTTTTTCTTCTTCCGCACTTTCCGGCGTGAGCGTCGTCGCCGAACCGATCGTGCTCACGAACTCGTCAAGCTCCTTGACCGCATTTTCCAGCTCGTCGAAATCCACATCCTTGAGCTCGTCGCCAAGATCAAGCGCTTCCTCCTCGCTCCCCTCCGTGGAGGCGACTTCCGGCGCGGAAGCATCCCTGCTCGGCTCCGGCGCGCTTTCCCCCTCGGTTTGCTCCTCTGCGAGCAAACCCTCCACATCCAGGTCGATGGCTTGCTCGCCGCCTGCCGCCTCTTGCGGGCTGATCCTCACGGTGCCGGCAAGATCCTCTTCCGCCACCGTGGCTTCCGTCCCCGCCTTCTCCCCGGGTTGGGACTCTTCCTCAAGCAGCCCCTCCAGCTCCAGGCCTTCGAGCTCCAGTCCCGCATCGCCTCCCTGCGGCTCAGATTCGGCCGAGGCTTCGGTCGGCTCTTTCTCGCCCACAGCCTCGCCAAACCCTTCGAGATCCAGCTCGATTTCGGAGGACTCAGCGCCGGCTTGTTCCGGCTTTTTCTCTTCTCTTGGCGTCGCTTCGGCTTCGGCAACGCTTTCGAGATCCAGCGCAAGCTCGCCTTCCGGCGCTTGCGCCTTGGTCTCGCCTTCCTCGGCGGCTTCCGGAGCCTGTTCAGGCGTTGCCGCCGTTTCCTCAAGACCCTCGAGCGTAAACTCAAGCTCCCCTTCGCTGCCCCCTTCGCCCGTGCCTTCCGCAGAAGGTGCAGGCGCAGCCTCGGTTTCTTCGCTCAAGCCTTCGCCAAGCTCGCCCAGATCGAACTCGAGCTCACCTGCACC
>CAZTLD010000152.1:0-3166 GCA_964614395.1 uncultured Zetaproteobacteria bacterium | reverse complement strand
GCTGGCGGCGTGCACGAGCCTTGCGCGATCCGCGGTGATCTCGATCGGAGGGTTTGTGGCCTCCGCAGCCATGGCCGCAGCCGCCCACACGACTCCCGCAAGCAAGTTAGGGATAAACTTGCGCATGCACCTCGCTTCCAATCTCAATGATCTGGCGCGCGCGCGCCACGCGCCAGCGCTTGCCGGCGATGCGCACGCCTTCCGCGCTCAACACCCCCTCCGGCGCGCGCACGAGATCGCGCTTCGGATCGTAGTCCATCCAAGGCGCTGCAAAGCGCCAAATCCCGAAGCGCCCTTCCACGCCGCCGGTGAGTCTGAGCCTTCGGCGCACCGGATCGAAGTATCCTTCTTTCGCGTCGATCGGCGCCTCGCGCCCCTGATCGTCGTAGAGCACGATGTGCGGCCGCACGAAGCGCAACTGCTTCCCCGCCTCCTCGGCCCGCTCGGCGATCAAGCGCCAGATCAATCGGCCATCGCGGCGCTCGATGATCTCGGGACGGGTGATCGTTTCCTTGGCGCTCGCTGCGTTCACATGCGTATCCGTCGCCTGCGGCGCATGCACGGCGATCCAGAGCACCGCACCGAGAAGGCTTGCCGCAGCCGAACCCCATGCCGCCCACTTGAGCAGCGCAAGCTGCTGCCTCATCGCCCCGAAGGCCAGCCGCAATCCTCCGGCCGCACGCCGTAGCGGCGCGCGATGGCCTTCTCCCACATCCCGTGCGCGAGGATCATCCCCTCGCACATCTGCCGCACCGCGCCCCGCCCGCCCGGGAAGCTTGCGACCCAATCGGCGGCGCGGCGCACCGCGGGATGCGCATCCGCCGGCGCAAACCCAAGGCGGCAGGCGCGCATCGGCGGCACGTCCAGCACGTCGTCGCCGAAAAACGCGGCCTCTTCCGCGCTCATGCCCGCATCGGCGAGCACCTTCTCCAAGGCGTCCAGCTTGTTCGTCGCCCCCTGCCGCACCCAAGCGATGCCGAGCTCCTGCGCGCGCCGCTCCACGAGCGCCGAGCGCCGGCCGGTGATGATCGCGCACTGGACGCCGGCGCGCTGCAAAAGCTTGATCCCGTGCCCGTCGCGCACATCGAACGCCTTGTGCTCGCGGCCAGCGTCGTCCAAGCGGATCTTGCCGTCGGTAAGCACCCCGTCCACATCGAAGATCACGAGCCGCACGCGCGCCGCCTCCTGAAACGGAAACCGATAGCCCTCCCAGCTCATGCCACCCCCGCCTCGACGAGATCGTGCAGGTGCACCGACCCGACGATGTTGCCTGTGTCGTCCTCGACGAACAGCACCGTGATCTTGTGATCCTCCATCAGCCGCACCGCCTCCGCCGCAAGCCGGTCGGCGTGGATCGTCTTCGGGCTTGGCGTCATCAGCGCGCGCACCGGCGCGTCCAGATTGAGTCTGCCTGATTCAATGATCCGGCGCAGATCGCCGTCCGAAATGCAGCCGATGAGCCGGCCGCGCTCCTCCACGCCGACGATCCCCATCCGCCCGCGGCTGATCGCCACGATCGCCTCCTTGAACGGCACATCCGGCGCCACGATCGGCGTCTTCTCCCGCGGGCGCATCAGATCGCGCACCTTGCGCAGCTTCCGCCCGAGGCTTCCTGCCGGGTGCACGCGGGCGAAGTCCTCCTCGCGGAAGCCGCGCGCGGCGAGCACCGCAACAGCCAGCGCATCGCCAAGCGCAAGCGTTGCGGTCGTGGACGCGGTCGGCGCAAGGTTCATCGGGCAGGCCTCGCGCCGGATCACGACCGGCAGCACCAAATCCGCATGGCGCGCAAGCGTGGACTGCGTCTTTCCGGTGATCGCGATCAGAAACGCGCCGCGGCGCTTGATCTCGGGTAGGATCGCGGTGAGCTCGTTGGTCTCGCCGCTGAACGAGATCGCAAGCACGACATCTTCGCCGGTGATCATCCCAAGATCCCCGTGCTGGGCCTCGGCCGCGTGCACGAAGAACGCAGGCGTCCCGGTGGAGGCGAAGGTCGCAGCCAGCTTGCGCGCGATGTGGCCGGACTTGCCCATGCCGACGACCACAAGCCGCCCGCGGCAGCCGATGATGCGCCGCACCGCCTCGGTGAAAGAAGCCCCTTGCGCGTCGGCGGTGGCGGCAAGCGCCTCCTGTTCGATGGCGAAGACCTCGCGCCCGATGCTCAGCGGATCCTTCATTCCCATGCCGCAAGCCTGATCGGATGCGCCAACGCCGCAAGCGAGGCGCGCACCTCGGCGTCGAACGCCGCGCGCAGCGCTCTCGGCACCGGCCGGGCCGGCACGCGCTGCACGGCAAGCGGGTTCACGGGCCGGCCGCGGATGCGAAACTCGAAGTGCAGATGCGGCCCCGTCGCAAGCCCACTTGCGCCGACATAGCCGATCACCTGCCCCTGGCGCACGAATCTCCCGCGCCGGATACCGCGCGCAAACCGCGCAAGGTGCGCGTAGCGCGTCTCGTGCATCGGATTCTTGTGCCGGATAATCACGACGCGGCCGTAGCCGCCCTTCCAGCCGGCGAAGCGCACCCAGCCGTCGCCGACCGCATGCACCGGCGTGCCGTAAGGCGCGGCGTAGTCCACGCCGCGATGCGCGCGCGTGTAGCCCAGGATCGGATGCCGGCGCGCGCGCGAAAAGCGCGAGCTGATGCGCGTATAGCGCAGCGGCGCGCGCAGATAGTTCTTGCGCATGCTCTTGCCGTCGGGCGAAAAATACTCCGCCCGCCCGTTGGGAAGGACGAAGCGCACGGCCGTGTGCTCCTTCCCCTGCACGGTGAAGCTTGCGGCCAGAATCTCCGCGCCCAGATAACGCCCATCCTTGCCGTAGCGCTCTTCAAGCCACACACGGAAGCGATCGCCCGGGCGGATTTCGTGGGCAAAGTCGATGTCCCATGCGAAGATGTCGGCAAGCCGCATCGTCGTCGTCTCGTCCAACCCCGCCGCCTGCGCCGCCTCAAACAGCGAATGGCGGATCACGCCTTCCACCACGACGCGGCGTGTCTGCAAGGCCAAAGGCTTTCGGCGCGCCTGCCATCCTGCCTGGGCGCGCTCGACCACCCACTCTTCGTTGGACCAAGCGCTATGGAGCACGACCCGACCGGTCTCTTGAAGCACGCAATCGCCCGGATGAATCGTGCGCGGATCGAACCCTGCCTTTCGCAGCGCCCGCAGCAC
>CAZTLD010000151.1:0-3170 GCA_964614395.1 uncultured Zetaproteobacteria bacterium | reverse complement strand
ACGGCAAGATCTTCGTGCTCGATGTCGAGCGCACGGTGCGCATCCGCACCGGCGAAGAAAACGAAGCGGCGATCTAGGGAGGATCACGATGAGCAAGGGGCTGGACGTCTTCTTTCTGACGATGGGCGCAGCGATGGTGCTCGCGATGCACGCAGGCTTCGCGTTCCTGGAGGCGGGCACCGTGCGGCGCAAAAACCAGGTGAACGCGCTCGTGCGCGTGATCACGGACTTCGGCTTTGCGACGATCGCCTACTTCTTCGTGGGATTCGCGATCGCCTATGGGACCTCGTTCTTCAAGCCGGTGGGCGACCTCATGAAGATGGGCGGCGGCAACGCCTATGAACTCGTGCACTTCTTCTTCCTGCTCACCTTCGCGGCCGCGGTGCCTGCGATCGTCTCGGGCGGCATCACCGAGCGCGTCCGCTTCTGGCCGAACGCGTTCGCCACATTGCTTTCGGTGGGGCTCGTGTATCCGCTGTTCGAAGGGATCGCCTGGAACGGGAACTTCGGCATCCAGAAGTGGCTGGAGAGCACCTTCGGCGCGGGCTTTCACGACTTCGCCGGCTCCGTCGTCGTGCACGCGATGGGCGGCATGATCGCGATCGGCGCGGTGGTCTTGGTCGGCCCGCGCATGGGGCGCTACCGGCCCGACGGCGGCGTGAACGCGATTTTGCCGTCCAACATCCCGTATCTCGCGCTGGGCTCGTGGATCCTTTGCGTGGGCTGGTTCGGGTTCAATGTGATGAGCGCGGGCACGGCCGACGCGGCCTCAGGGCTCGTCGCGGCAAACTCTCTGCTTGCGATGGTCGGGGGGCTCATCGCGGCGCTGATCGTCGGCAAGAACGACCCGGGCTTCGTGCACAACGGGGCGCTGGCGGGGCTGGTGGCGATCTGCGCAGGCTCGGACATCGTGCATCCGGTCTCGGCGCTCGTGATCGGCGCGGTCGCCGGCGTGATCTTCGTGTATGGGTTCACCTGGATTCAGCTCAAGGCGCGGCTCGACGACGTGCTCGGCGTGATCCCGCTGCACGGCGTCTGCGGGCTGTGGGGCGGCGTGGCCGCCGGCATCTTCGGGCAGGCGGCGCTTGGCGGCGCAGGCGGCGTGAGCGTGCTCGCGCAGCTCATCGGCACGGCGCTGGGCGCAGCGATCGGGATCATCGGGGGCTTCGTCGTGTTTGGCGTTGCGAAGGCCGTCTTCGGCGAGCTGCGGCTGGACGAAGAAGCCCAGCACATCGGCGCGGACCTCGCGGTGCACCATGTGAGCGCCTATCCGGAAGAGGACATGACGCGCCACTAGCGGCCCGCGCAATCCGTCTGCGCAAGGGGGCGGAAAGCCCCCTTGCTTCATTTGAACGCGCTCGGATCCAGGCCGTGGCGGCGCAGCATGCTGCGCAGCGTGTTGCGGTTCACGCCCAAGAGGCGCGCGGCGCGCAGCTGGTGCCCGCGCGTGTGCTCCAACACCACGGAAAGCAGCGCAGGCTCCACCTGCGCAAGGATGTCGCGATAAAGCTCCCCGCGATCCGCGCCGCCCAGTTGCGCGAGATACCGACGCGCCGCGCCGCTTACTGCATCCGCGACCGTCTCGCGCGGCTCCGTCATCTCGGCATGGCCAAGCGCCAAGGCCACGTCCGCCGCCGTGATCGAAGGCCCGGGCACGAGCACCGCAAGCCTGTGCATCACGTTGCGCAGCTCGCGCACATTACCTGGCCAATCGTAATGCACGAGCACCTCCATCGCCGCAGGCTCGATCGGCGGCGGCGCAAACCCGAGCGCCCGGCAGGCATGCGCAAGCCAATGCTCGGCAAGCAGCGGGATATCCTCGCGCCGCTCGCGCAGCGGCGGCACATGCACCGGAATCACGTTCAGCCGATAGTAGAGATCCTCGCGAAACGCGCCTTCGGCCACCTTGCGGGCGAGGTTTTGATGCGTGGCCGCGATCAGGCGCACGTTCACGCGGATCGGTCTTCGGCCGCCGAGCCGATAGATCACGCCGTCTTCCAGCACGCGCAAAAGCTTCGTTTGCAGCGGCATCGGCATGTCGCCGATCTCGTCGAGAAACAATGTGCCGCCGTGGGCCTGCTCGAACAGCCCCTCGCGCGCGCGATCCGCGCCCGTGAACGCCCCCTTCTCGTGCCCGAACAGCTCGGCCTCGGCAAGCTCGGGCGGAATCGCGGCCATGTTCACCGCCACGAACGGGCGATCGTGCCGGCGGCTTTTCGCGTGCACCGCGCGCGCGACCACCTCCTTGCCCGAGCCGGATTCGCCGGTGATCAAAACGGCCAAGTCGCTCGCCGCGACCCTGCCCAGCGTCCGGAACAGGCGCTGCATCGCGGGGCTTTTGCCGATCAGCGCCGGCCCTTCCTGCGGGGCTTCGGGGGCAGGCGCTTTGCGTTCGTCCCGCGCCTTCGCAAGCCGCCGCAAAAGCGTGCGCACCTCGTGCATGTCGAAAGGCTTCGGCAAATACTCGGCCGCCCCGCGCCGAAACGCCTCGGCGGCGTTGTCAAAGGTGCTTTCGGCCGTGAGCACGACGACCGGCTGCGCGGGCTTCGTGCGCTCCAGCCATGCGAGCCCGTCGCCGTCCGGAAGATAAATGTCCAAAAGCACCACGTCGGCCTCGGCCAGCATGGCCTCGGCCTCGGCCAATGAGGCCGCCTCGATCGGCGCAAATCCCGCGTCCTCGGCTGCGCGCGCAAGCGCCCAGCGCACGCCTTCGTCGTCGTCCACGATCAACGCCCGCATCATCCCTCCTTCGGCGGGTGCACCGGCAGGTGCAGCGCCACGCTGGTTCGCCCGCGCTCGGCGACGAGCGTGGCCCGCCCGCCGTGCTCCCGCATCACCTGCTCCACGATCGCCAAACCCAGGCCGCTGCCGCGCGCCTTCGTGCTCACGAACGGATCGAACGCCCGCCGCGCCACCTCCGGCGGCACCGATGCGCCGTCGTTCGTGATGCGCACCTCCACCACCGGCCCTGATACGCCGGGCGGGCGCGCCAAAGGATTCGCGCTCGTGCGCCACTCGATCCAGCTTGGGGACGCCTCCAATGCGTTGCGCCAAAGGTTCTCCAGCGCCTGGCGCAACCGCGCGCGGGCCGCATGCACCTCCGGCAACGCCGGGTCGAACACGCGCCGCACGCGCACGCCGCCGGGCGCGCCTGCCGACACCTCGTCGAT
>CAZTLD010000150.1:0-3191 GCA_964614395.1 uncultured Zetaproteobacteria bacterium | reverse complement strand
AGTCGCTCGGCCGCCAGTGGGCCGAGGAGGCCGGAGTGGCGTTCATCCAGAAGCCTTACCGGATGGAGACGCTCAAGCAGGTGGTGAGCGGCTGGCGGTAGGCGCGCTCGCCAAGCGTGGAGTCATCGCTGGGATGACCGGCGCTCGCGGATCTCGACAAGCTTGGTTTGGATGAAAGCAAGCAGTTTGGGGCTGGGTTGGGGGGCGATCTTGAGCACGAACAGCGGCGCGTCTTTCGGCCACAGGCGGATGAGCTTGGCGGCGTCCTTTTCAGTGCAGACCACCGGCGCTTTTTGGGCGAGCGTGTTGGCCTCAGCGCGCGTGTAGCGGTGGTGATCGGCGAAGAACATGTGTCCGCCCACTGCGACGCCCGCCTCGGCCAGCGCGTCCAGAAACCTGTGCGGGCGGGCGATCGCGGCCACCGCGAAGGCGCGACGCGGCGGCGGCGTCGGCGGACCGGCCATCTGCACAAGGCCTTCTACCCGCCACCGCAACCGGAACACGGGCTTGCCGGCCGGAAGCGGGACGGGAGCTTCTGGCTCGCCCATGCCGGTGCGCACGATCGCATCGGCGCGCGCCAGCGCCGATAAGGGTTCGCGCAATGGGCCTGCGGGCAGCACCCGCCCGTTGCCGACGCCGGCGTTGGGAATGAGCACGATGTCCAGATCGCGGACGAGTTTCCGGTATTGAAACCCGTCATCAAGGATCGCAACCGTCGCCCCCAGGCGCGCAGCCAGATGCGCGGCCGCGATGCGGTTGCGGCCCGCGATCACGAAAAGGCCGCGCATCGCGAGCATCAGCGGCTCGTCGC
Source organism: uncultured Zetaproteobacteria bacterium (assembly GCA_964614395.1). Lineage (GTDB taxonomy): Bacteria > Pseudomonadota > Zetaproteobacteria > Mariprofundales > S012-25 > CAZTLD01. The sequence continues at coordinate 2,380 of CAZTLD010000150.1, read as the reverse complement.
CGACGATGGCGGGATCGTCGTCGGGATGCACGCGGCGCGGATGCCGGCAGCGCCCGCGAGAAAGGATCGCGGGCTTCTCGCCCTGGGCGGCCAGCGCCTCGGCAAGCCAGGCGCAAAAGGGGGTCTTGCCGCTGCCGCCGGCGGTGATGTTGCCGACCGAAATCACCGGAAGCGGCGCGCGCGCCGCACGCCGCGCCCGCCAGGCCAGATGCGCGGCGGACGCGACTCGCCACACGGGGGAAAGCGCCCTCAGCAGCAGATGAGGATCTTCGCGCCGCCACTGGGCCTCCAGCCAACGCGCGATCGCGCCCACGCGCACGCCAAGCGCCATGCGCCGATGTTGCCGCGGGGAGCTCCCGGACGCATCGTTCGCGTCATGCGACGAGCGGATGCGATCGAGCCGTTTCGCGTGATGGAGATTCTGGCGCGCGCGAAGGCCTTGGAGGCGCAAGGCGCGCACGTGGTGCACTTTGAGATCGGCGAGCCGGATTTCCCGCCGCCGGATGCGGCGATCGAGGCGGCCGTGCGCGCGCTCCAGGCGCGCCGCACGCGCTACACGCCGGCAGCGGGGCTGCCGGAGCTTCGGGAGGGGATCAGCCGCTGGTATCGGCGCACCTATGGCGTGGAGGTCGCGCCCAGCCGAATCCTCGTCACCCCCGGCTCGAGCCCGGCGTTCGTGGCGCTTTTCGCGGCGCTGCTCGATCCGGGCGAGGAGGTGCTTTTGCCCGATCCCGGCTATCCGTGCCAGCGCAACTTCGCGCGCATCGTGGGCGCGGCGCCGAAGCTCGTGCCGGTGGGGCCGCAAAGCCGGTGGCAGCTGGATGCAGAAGCGATCGCTGCGCACTGGGGCGCGCGCACGCGTGCGGCCGTGATCACGAATCCGGGCAACCCGAGCGGGGCGCTCGTGGATCGGGCGTTCGTGGCCGAGGCGCTGCAAGCGGCGCGCGCGCGCGGCGGATGGCTCGTCGTGGACGAGATCTATCAGGGCCTGGTTTACGGCGAGGCCAAGGCTTGGAGCGCGCTTTCGATCTCGGATGAGGTGATCGTCGTGGATGGGTTTTCCAAGCGCTGGGCGATGACCGGCATGCGCGTGGGTTGGGTTGTGCTGCCCAGCGCGCTTGCCGCGCCGGTGGAGCGCGTGCTGCAAAACGCGGTGATCGCCGCGCCCACCGAAGCGCAATATGCGGCGCTTGCGGCGCTGGATGCGGACGAGGCCGTGGAGCGGATGCGCGCCGCCTACGATGCGCGACGCAAGCTTCTTTTGCCCGCGTTGGAGGACATCGGATTCCGAGTGCCTTGCGCGCCTGAGGGCGCGTTCTACATCTATGCCGACGCCTCCCGCTTCACCGACGATGCCGAGGCGTTTTGCCGCATGGTGCTGGAGCAGGCCCATGTCGCGATCACGCCGGGCGCGGACTTCGGCGTGCACGAAGCCCGAAGGTATGTGCGCTTCTCCTACGCCACCGGATTGGATGACATCCGCGAAGGGATTGATAGACTCAGAAAAATCCTCAGCTAGGGGTGCGGCTTGCGGACGACGGAGGACAAGCTTCGCGACGAGATTCGCCACGCGCTGAAGGCGCTGGTGCGCGAGCATCATGGATGCGGCGTGCGCGGCGCGGACTGGCGGCTTGGCGAGGATTGGGCCGGCGATCCGGCGGTGTTCGTGTGGCTGGTGGTGGATGATGAAGCCTGGGATGGTCTTTCCGAGAGCGAGCGGGAGCGTGTGGAGCGCGCGGTTCGGGAGCGATTGGAGCGCGTGTCTTCCGAATATGGCGTGTATGTGCGCATCCGTTCCGTGGCGGACAGGCCAGTTTATGAGGATGTGGAGCATGTCCAGGAAGCGGTTGGCGGATGAGTTGTGCGAGCTTGCGCGCCATTTGCTCAAAAGGGAACCGAAAAAGCCAAGGCAAGCCACGCTCAGACGAGCGGTTTCGACGGCTTACTATGCGGTTTTTCACTTGTTCGGAGAGGAATGCACGCGTTTGGCGTTGCAGGGCGATCTGGTGAGAAAGAAGGCGCGCCGTGTCGTGGCTCATGCCCACATTGGCAAGCTTCGAGAGACCCTGCGCCAACGACGGCTTCCCCAGCCTTGGCATTTCCACGAGGATGAAGCGCCCTGCCGCAGCACGCTGGAAAATCTTCGCCGAATGACGGAGATCGCAAAGGAGCTTCAAGAAGCGCGCCATGAGGCCGACTATGATGCGCAGGCGTGGTTTTCGCGCAAGGATGCCGAACAGCAGGTGCGGCGAGCCGAGCAGGCGATTCGGCTTTGGAACGATTTACGCGAGCACGCCGACAGGTGCCAGCGTTGCCGCCGTGCGTTGCAGCTGTTCGCCGCCGCGGTGATTTTCGGGCCGCGGCGGTATGTATCGTAAAG
>CAZTLD010000149.1:0-3193 GCA_964614395.1 uncultured Zetaproteobacteria bacterium | reverse complement strand
AGCCGGACGCGCTGCTGATCATGGTGACGAAGCGCACGACGAACCTCGGCATGGGCTGGACGGCGATGCGCCGGGCGCTGGAGGCGGTCGCGCCGCTGTGCCCGTAGGCGTTTTCGGTGCGCCGGGGGCCTAGCGCCCCTGGCGTAGCCTTTGCACGAGTTGTTCGGGAAGGCCGAAGCGCTGCATGTCCGCGATCGTCTGCGCAAGGTCGTAGGGAATCCGCAGAAACTCCACCGTTTCGCGGGCGGGGTCGTAGATCGCCGCCTGCGCGCGCGGATCGCCGTTTCTCGGCTGCCCCACCGATCCCGGATTGACCAGCGCTGCGTCTAGCCCACCCAGCTCTTGGCGGGGGCGTTCGTCGAGCGGAAGGTGCTGGCCGCGGCGGCGGCCGTAAGTGCCCTGAATGTGCGAATGCCCGTGGAAGCATATCTTCTTTTCCAGCGCGGCCAGCGCGTCCAGGTTGCGCTGGTAGGTCATCTCATAGACGTAGGCGTTGATATAGCTTCGATCCACCGGCGCGCCGTGCACGGCCAGGCGCGGGCCATCGGCAAGCTTCAACGGAAGGGCGGCGAGCCACTCCCGCATCGGATCGGTGAGCCTTTGGATCGTCCAGTCGGCCGCGGCCTGCGCGGAGACCGACATGGACGCTTTGCTCTCGCCCCTATGGGCGACATAGTGGTCGTGGTTGCCGCGGATCACGACCGCGTTCCGCCGTTGCAGCCTCATGATGCACGCTTCCGGATGGGGGCCGTAGCCCACCACGTCGCCGAGGACGAGGATGGAGCGGATGCCCCGCCGGTCGAGTTCGGCCAGCACGGCGTCCAGCGCCGGCAGGTTGGCGTGGATGTCGGCGAGCAGCGCCACCGGCCCGTGGCCGAACAACGAGGCGTTTGGCCTTTCATCCGCGCCCGCAAGCAGCCCCTCCAGCAAGGCCCGCCGGGATGCTTCCGCGGAGGCGGGCAGATAAAGGTCGCGGATGCCCTCGGCGACGATGTCCACATCCAGCTCGCCCATATGGTCGTGCAACGCCCGCGCGATGGTCTCGCCCAGCCGTCGGGCGGCGTCCGCCCCCAGCCACTGGCCGGCGTAGGCGCGAAGCCACTGGCCGATCATGGCCACGAACGACGCGTGCTCGTCCCACGCGAAGAAGTCGTCATCGAGGTAGAAGAGGGCGCCGTCGGCATCGAGGCCGAAGTTGGACAGCCCCTCGTCCAGACGCTGCCCGAAGCGTCCGGCCATGCGGTAATACATGCGCACGATTTGCAGCAGCGCTGCTTCCGAAAGCCTCCCCTGATCGGCGAGCAGGTGCAGCGGAGCAAGCCGCGGGCTGAGGTTGGCGGCCTGCCAGCGGCCGTCTTCGGCGACGAAGGCCAGCCAGGTGCGCGCCGGATGATACACCGCATATCGGCGTTCCAGCGCAAGCCGCTGCCGACACCAGGCCACGGCCGTGGCTTCGTCGGCAAAGCGCCGGTCGAGGCGAGACTTCAACACATAGCGATCGTCGGCGTGGATGCGCGTGATTGGCCTGCCCGTGAAGGCCGCGCCGTGGGCCAGCGGCATCGGGGGAAGCGCCAGCAGCCGGTGCGCGACGGCCGCAGCGTCGAAAGGCGCCTCGTGGATGCTGCCGACGATGCGAAGCGAGGTTGAGCTATGCATGGCGGCATCCTAGCTTCGCCGAAGCTTTGATCGAGGGAAGGGGTATGGATCAGCTGGTTTTGCTGCGGCGGATGATCGTGGCGCGAGCGCGCTCGCGGCTGCGCTATCTGGACGAGGACGGCGCAGGCGAGCTTCTTTACGGGCCGGACGGGTTCTACGGCGGATTCGCGGAGGTCCTTTCCCATTTCCGTCGAACGCTTCTGGCCGAGAGGGTGCAGGTTTCCCGCGTGTCCGACGACGAGGTGTCGGTGGACGGGATGCAGGTTTGGTCGCCGGCGCGAGTGGTGGTGTGGGCGGTGCAGGATTGGGCGTGGCCGGAAGCGTTTCGTCAGCGGCTTTTGCAGTTTGCGGATCGGCTGCCGCCGGTGAGCGTGCGGCTCGTGCCGCTGCACCGCGTGGGATTCAACGCCATGCCCGTCTATCTGGACATGCACCGCCGCGTCATCAGGCACGGAAGCTGCCCCATTGGCGCTTACCTCAAGGAGGCCAAAACCGCTGCGGATCAAGATCAGCGCTTGCGCACCTTTCTGGTGAGCTTCTGCCTTGGGCTGATCGCGCCTGCGGATCCCGCCCGGGCGAAGCGATCCTCGCAGCGGGCGTCCGTGCTCGCGCGTATCATCCGGCGGGTGAGGGAGCTCTGAGATGAAGAAGGAAATCGTGAAGATCGTGATCACGGGGCCGGTCAACGCTGGCAAGACGACGCTGGTGCAGCACTTGAGCGACGATCAGGTGGCGGCCACGGACGTGGCGGCCACGGATCAGGTGGCGCAGTTGAAGGCGATGACGACGGTAGGGCTGGATTTCGGCATCCTGCGCATCGACGACACGCTGGAGCTTCACCTGTTCGGGACGCCGGGGCAGGCGCGCTTCAACTTCATGTGGGACATTCTGGCCAAGGGCGCGATCGGGGCGGTCTTTCTCGTGGACAGCACGAGCGAGGCATCGATCGCCGAGATGAAGAAGATGTACGACTACTACCAAGAGAAGGTGAGACTGCCGCTTGTCGTCGGGGCCACGAAGCGGGACCTTCCCGGCGCGATGGATCTCGATGTGATCGCAGACAAGCTGGGCCTGGAGGATGTGCCGATTCTGGGGATCGATGCCCGCAAGCGCGAAGACAACAAGATGCTCGTGCTCACGCTGCTGGAAAACGCGTTGGTGGAGGCGGAAGAGGCGGACGCTACGCTGGAGAACCCCTCCGAGGACGACCTCTTCTAGGCGGATGCTCCTCAACAAGCGCAGGGCCAGAGAAAGCGCCGGCGCCTGACGATACCCTTTCGGCTGTGGCTTGCGGTGGGGTGTTGCGCGGGGGTGCGGTGGCTCCCATAGGGGGATCGTTTGCCGGGCCGGGAGGGCGCGCGAAGATGCGCTTCCGGGGCAGGATGGACGGGGTTCGGTGATTCTTTTTCACATCCTCTATCATTGGCACGATGCCGGAAGGACTGCGAGCGTTTTTGGAGGCTTTGCGGGATCTTTTGCCGATCCTGCTCGTGATCGCGTGCTTCTATTTGTTCGTCTTTGAGCGCCCTCTGAGTGA
>CAZTLD010000148.1:0-3222 GCA_964614395.1 uncultured Zetaproteobacteria bacterium | reverse complement strand
CCGCATCGCGCGCGTCACGCGCGCGGATGTCTTCGACGATCGCCTCAAGGTCCGCGTCTTCGCCCGCGGCCTTCAACTGCGCCCAGCGTCGGCGCGCGCGCTCGCGCAGCGACGCGGTAAGGAAGAACTTCGCCTCCGCATCAGGAAGCACGACCGTGCCGATATCGCGCCCGTCGAGGATCGCGCCGCGCTCGGCAAGCCGCCGCTGGAGCGCCAAAAGCGCTGCGCGCACCTCGGGAATCGCCGCCGCCTCCGAGGCCTTCTTCGCCACGACTTCCGTGCGCAACTCCCCTTCCACGCGCCTGCCGCGCCAGACCGGCGCATCGTTCTCCCAGCTCAGCTCGTGGGCCGCGCGCTGGGCGGCCTCTTCCGGCGAGCAGCCTTCCTGCATCGCGATCCACGCGACCAGCCGGTAGAGCGCGCCGGTATCCACCACGCGCAGGCCCAACGCCTTCCCCAGCATCGCGGCCACCGTGCCCTTGCCCGCGCCGGCCGGCCCATCGAGCGCGATGCGCAGCCTCCCCTTCGGCCGCCAGCGCATCATGCCTGCTCCCAGCGCACGCGCAGGCCCAACCGGCCGGCGAGCTCGACGAAGTTCGGAAAGCTCGTGCGCACCTCGCGCGCGCGCACGATCCGCACGGGCGCTTCGGCCACCGCGGCCGCCACCGCCGCCGCCATCGCCACGCGATGATCGTGGCAAGCGTCGATCTCCACGCCGCCCGCAAACGGCGCGCCCGCGCGGCCTTCGATGATCACGCCATCCTCCAGTTCTTCCACGCGCACACCCAGCCGCGAAAGCGCAGCCGCCATCGTCGCGATCCGATCCGATTCCTTCACGCGCAGCTCGGATGCCCCGCGCAGCACGAAACGGCCGCGCGCGCAGGCGGCCGCAACGAACAGGATCGGAAACTCGTCGATCGCATCGGGCACCCACTCTGGCGGCACCTCAACGTTCGCAAGCGGCCCCGTGTAGCGCACCACGAGATCCGCCACCGGCTCGCCGCCCTCCTCGCGCACACGCTCCGCTTCGATCGCCGCGCCCATCGCGGCGAGAATCCGCCGCCAGCCGTCGCGGCGCGGGTTGATCCCGACGCCTTCCAGCCGCACCTCCGATCCCGGCACGATCAACGCCGCCACGGCCAAGAACGCCGCCGACGAGGGATCGGCCGGCACGCGAAGCGGCTCTTCCGGCGCGGAAAGCGTGCCCACAGGCGTAAGGCTCACCCGCGCGCCCTCGCGCGCCACGGGTTGCCCGAATGGGGCAAGCATCCGCTCGGTGTGATCGCGCGTCGGGCGCGGCTCGATCACGGTGGTGGTGCCATCGGCATAAAGCCCCGCCAGCAACACCGCCGACTTCACCTGGGCGCTTGCCACCTCCGGCCGGTGCGTGATCGCACGAAGCGGCCGCCTTCCGCGGATCACGATCGGCAAATGCTCCGCCTCGCCGACAAACTCCGCCCCCATCCGGCTCAAAGGTTCCACGACCCGCCGCATCGGCCGCCGGCTGAGCGAGGCATCGCCCACCACCGTCGCCGAAAACGGCTGGCCTGCAAGCACCCCTAGGAGCAGGCGCGCAAGCGTTCCCGCGTTGCCGCAATCCAGCGGCTTTTGAGGCGCGGCGAGATCCATCGCGCAACCTTCAATGGCAAGCCGCGTGCGCGCCGCATCGAGCCACGCGATCCGGGCGCCAAGCTGGGAGAACACTCGGGCCGTCGCGAGCGTATCCTCGCCGGGAAGAAAGCCTTCGATCGCCGTCCGCCCTTGAGCCAGCGCGCCCAGCATCACCGCGCGGTGCGAAATGGACTTGTCTCCGGGCACGCGCGCGCTTCCGGCAAGCGTCCGCGCAGGAGCCGTGATGAGCACCTCAGCCATCCGCCCGCTCCCGCCTCAGCCACGCATCGCGCGCCTGCTTGGCGCGGGTGAACACGCGTTGCAAGTAATCGGCGTCGCCGCGGGCCACCGCATCCCGAAGGCGCGCAAGCTCCGCGAGATACGCATCCAAACAGCTCACAAGCATATCTGCATTGGCAAGCGTAATGTCTCTCCACATCTCCGGCGAGGAGCTCGCAATGCGGGTGAAGTCGCGAAAACCTGCCCCAGCGAGCCGAAATGGCTCGTCTTCGCCTGCGAGCGCCACGATCGCATCCACAAGCGCATAGGCTGCCAGATGCGGCAGGTGCGACACGCGCGCAAGCAGCGCATCGTGCGCTTCAGGATCCATTTCCTCGATCTTCGCGCCCGCCGCCTCCCACATCGCTTTCGCCCTCGCCCTCGCCTCAGGATCTGCGCCCGCCGGCGTGAGGATGCAGGGACGGCCTGCGAACAGATCCGCGCGCGCAGCCTCCGGCCCCGAGCGCTCGGAGCCGGCGATCGGATGCGCGCCGACGAAGCGCGACGCCCGCGCGCCCAACGCCCGCCGCGCCGCAGCGACCGCATGCCGCTTCGTGCTGCCGGCGTCGGTGAGCACCGCATCGGCGCGCAAATGGGGCGCAATGCGCTGCAAGGCCGCGTCGTAGGCGAGCATCGGCACGCAAAGCACCACGCAATCCGCCTCAGCCAGCATCGGCGCATCGGCGATGCGCGTGATCGCCCCAAGCTCCAGGGCCTTATTCAGGGTTTCGCGCGAGCGCCCAAGGCCCCACACCTCGCGCGCCCAACGCTTCTGCTGCAGCGCAAGGCCCAGCGAGGCCCCGATCATGCCCACGCCAACGATTGCAACCACAGGCTTGTCCATCGGCCCGCGCACGCTATCGGCAAAGCCTTGCCCCGCCAATCGGAAACGCGCGCACTTGCCAAAACCGCTGCCGCCGTCTAGAAACGCCCGCAAGCGCTGAAGGCGCGACATCGACAAGGGAGGATTCAGATGCGGACGATGCGCTGGATGGCCGTGTGGGCGGCGGTGGGCGCGCTGGCCGTGGCTGGTTGCGCGAAGAAAGAGGCGCCCGCGCCGGAACCGAAGCCGCAGCCGAAGCAGGAACAGCCGAAACCCAAGCCCAAGCCGCAGCCGAAGAAGGCCGAGCGGCCGGCGAAGGATGCAGTGTACTTCGCGTTCGACAGCGCCGAGCTTGATGCAGCCGCGCAGGCCGTGCTTGATGCGTGGGTGAAGTATTTGGCCGATCATCCAGAAGTGAAGGTGCGCGTCGAGGGCAACTGCGACGAGCGCGGCACGCGCGAGTACAACCTCGGGCTCGGTCAGCGCCGCGCCGATTCGGTGAAGAACTA
>CAZTLD010000147.1:0-3231 GCA_964614395.1 uncultured Zetaproteobacteria bacterium | reverse complement strand
TGAAGCTCAAGCTCGTCCAGCACCTCAAGGCCTTCCAGCCGATAGAGCCCGCTTCCGCCGATCACGCCGAGCCTGGCCATCACGCCACCCCCGCAAGCTGCCCGCAGGCGGCCTCGATCTCCTGCCCCCGAGGCTTGCGTATCGTGGCCCGGATGTTTGCGGCGAGCAAACGCCCGACGATCCTTTCCGCGCGGCGCATCGGCGTCGGCGCATAGGGCGCTCCGGGCCATGGGTTGAACGGGATCAGGTTCACGCGCTCGCGCTCGGGATTTGCGAATGCGATCAGGGCTTCGATGTCTTCGTCGCGGTCGTTGATGCCATCAAGCAACACATATTCCAGCGTGATGTGCCGCTGCTTGCCGAGCGGAAACGCATCCAGAGCCGCGCGCAGCCGCGCCAGCGGCCAGGTGCGATTGACCGGCACGAGTTCGTTGCGCAACGCGTCCGTCGCCGCATGCAGAGAAATCGCGAGGTTCACCGGCACGCGCTCGCCAAGCCTTCGGATCTGCGGCACCAGCCCCGAAGTGGACACGGTGATCCGCCGGCGCGAGATGCGAAGCTTTTCCAAAAGCCACGCGATGCTTCTGCATACCGCCTCGAAGTTCGCCAATGGCTCGCCCATGCCCATGAACACGACATGCGTCACTTCGCCGCGCCAAGGCCTTTCCGGCGGGTCTTCGACGAGATCCCGCTTGATGTGCAGCACCTGCGCAATGATCTCGGACGCGCGCAAGTTGCCGCCGAAGCCCAGCGTTCCGGTGTGGCAGAACGGGCAGCGGTACACGCAGCCCACTTGGGTGGATACGCACACCGTGCCGCGATCCCGCTCCGGAATCCAGACGGCCTCGATGCGTCGGCCCGCGTTGGCCCCCGTTTGTAGTTCGAACGCATACTTGCGCACGCCGTCCGAAGCGTCCGAGCGCGCTACGCGCCTCAACGGCGGCGAGAACTCGGCTTCAAGCTGCGCGCGCAGGCGCTTGGGAAGGTCGGTCATCGCGGTCGGGTCGAGCACCCCGCGCGCAAGCCAAGCCTCGATCTGGCGCGCGCGATAGCCCGGCTCGCCTTGTTCGGCAAGCCATGCGCTCAGCTCATCCGGCGTAAGGTCCAAGAGGCTTCGCATGCCGCTCATTGTGTCAGAAAATCCGCAAAAAAGGTAGCGTTGGGCGATGCTGCCGCGCGCGCCGCTCCTTGTCCGCGATCTGGAGGTCATGCTGGCTGCCGCTTGTGCGTTGGAGCGGCTGGCGCTGCAACCCGCCTATCAGGCCGAGGTGCTGGCGCATACGCCTTCCTCAGCGCGGCTCGGGGCCGTGCCAACGATCCTGATGGGCTACGACTTTCACCTCACCGCCGTCGGCCCCAAGCTCATCGAGGTCAATACGAATGCAGGCGGGCTTTTCTGGGATGGGCGCTGGCTTGCGCAACCCGCGCTGTGGTCGGAGCCACTACCCGAGCGGCTCATGCAGATGCTCGCCGAGGCCTTTCCTCAGGGGCCGATTGCGATCGTCGATGCCGAGATCAGAAAGCAGCCCATGTTTCCGGAGATGCAAGCCTATGCGGCGCTGTGCGAACGCGCAGGGATCGGCGCTGTGCTGTGCGATCTGCAAGATCTGCGCTTTTCCGAGGTGTTGCGCGCAGGCGAGCGCACCGTGCGGGGCATTTACAACCGCCATACCGATTTTTACCTGCAGCAGACGACATCCTTCCCGATCCTCGCAGCGCTCGAGGCAGGCATCCCCGTGCATCCGAACCCAAAGGCCTATGCGCTTTCGGCCGACAAGCGACGGATGGTGGAATGGGGAAAACCAGCCTTTCTTCGCCGCTTTTTGAGCGAAGAAGACGCCAAAACGATCCGCCGCGTGCTCGTGGACACCCGCCCTTTAGCGAGCTTCGACCGGGATGCGCTCTGGCGGGAGCGCAGATGCTGGGTGTTCAAGCCTGCGGCTTCGCACGCGGGCAAAGGTGTCGTGCTTGGGCGGAGCATCACGCGCAAACGCTTTGCCGTGCTGGATCCGGATGCGCTCGTCCAGCGCTATGTGCCGCCCGCCAAGCTCGTGCACGAAGGGGTCGCGTGGAAAACCGATGTGCGCATCTACACGGCCTTCGGCAGGCCCTTGGCCGTGGCTGCGCGCCTATGGCGGGGGCAAACGCCCTCCTTCCGCGAAGGCGGCGGCTTTACTCCGGTTGAGGTGTTTGATCGCGATCGCTATCCGCCGTCGGTGCAGCTTGCCGAAGCGCCGAACGCAGATAGTCCAGGCCAGACAGCAGCGTAAGCACCGCCGCCAGCCACAACAGCAGATTCCCCCACCAACCCACGGCGATGCCAGCCACCGGCTCCTGCCAGAACACCATCGGAATCGCCACCATCTGCGCGACGGTTTTGAGCTTGCCCAGCCAAGAGACGGCCAGCCGCGTGCGCTGGCCGGCCAGCCACTCGCGCAGCGCGCTGATCGCAATCTCTCGGCCGATGATGACAGCCGCGGCAAGCTCGTGCACCTGCCCATGCGCAGTAAGCAGCACCAATGCGGTTGCAACCAAGAGTTTATCAGCCACAGGATCGAGAAAGCTTCCGAACGAGGTCGTTTCGTTGCGCACGCGGGCCAGCCACCCGTCCAGACCGTCCGTGATCGCGGCAAGCACGAACAACGCCGCGGCCAGCTTCCCGCCCCAAACCGGCAGGTAAAACGCCGCCACCATCAGCGGCACGAGCGCAATGCGGGCAAGCGTGAGTTGATTGGCGAGCGTCCAGCGCATCAGCCCGAGTCTGCGCCGCAGACGATGCGCACGCAAACACCTAGCCAAAGAAGGGCTTTTCCGGCATCTTTCGGGGGCTTGGAGGTGAAAGGTGGCCTGGACGGTGGATGATCTTTTCGACTGGGAGTTGATCCGCAAGTACGACCGGCCAGGGCCGCGCTACACCTCGTATCCGACCGCGCCGATGTTCCACGCCGGCATCGGTCCGAGCGAATACGACGCCGCCCTTCGCCGTGCTGCCAAGCTGGATGCGCCGCTGTCGCTGTATGTGCACATTCCGTTTTGCGACACCGTCTGCTACTACTGCGGCTGCAACAAGATCGCCACGAAGCAGCGCGAAAAGGCCTTGCCCTACTTGGACGCGCTGCATCGCGAAATCGCGATGGTCGCCGAGCGCATCGGCGGCGGGCGCAAGGTGGTGCAGCTTCACTTTGGCGGCGGCACGCCCACCTTTCTCTCCGCGCCGCAGCTGAAAGCGAT
>CAZTLD010000146.1:2204-3241 GCA_964614395.1 uncultured Zetaproteobacteria bacterium | reverse complement strand
TGCCGAATCCGATGTATCAGATCTACTACGGCGCGGCGGTGCTTTCCGGCGCGCGGCCGCTTTTGTTGCGCTGCGACCCGGCAAGCGGCTTTGCGCCGGATCTGCACGCGGTGAAGGACGACGCGTGGCGGCGGTGTGCGTTGGTCTATGTCTGCTCGCCGAACAATCCCACCGGATGGGCCGCGGATCTCAACTGGTGGGCGGAGCTGTTTGCGCTCGCGGATCGCTTTGGCTTCGTGATCGTCGCCGACGAGTGCTATTCCGAGGTCTATTTTGACGCAGCTCCTCTTGGGGCGCTGGAGGCCGCGCACCGGCTCGGCCGAGGGCACGCGCGCCTTTTGGTGATGAACTCGCTGTCCAAGCGCTCGGCGCTTCCGGGGATCCGCTCGGGCTTCATCGCCGGCGATGCGGCGCTGATCGCGCCGTTTGCGAAGCTGCGCAGCTACTTCGGCGCGAGCACCCCATTGCCGCTGCAGGCGGTGGCGGCGGCGGCCTGGCGGGACGAAGCGCATGTCAAGGCCAATCGCGCCGCCTATCGCGCAGCGGTGGAGGCGTTTTTCGCGCACTGGCCGTATGAGGACGCGCGCCCGCAAGGAGGCTTTTTCGCCTGGGTGCGCGCTGGCGACGATGAGCAAGCCACGCGCGATGCCTGGCGCCAAGAGGCGCTCAAGATCCTTCCCGGTCGTTATCTCGGCGCGGAGGCTGAAGGCGGCAATCCAGGCAGAGGCTTCGTGCGCGTGGCGCTCGTGGGGACGCCCGAGGAATCCGCCGAGATCGCGCGGCGGCTTGCGCGGGTGGTGCGGCGATGAGGGTGCCCGCTGCGGTGGTGGAGGCGATCCGCCGGCTTGCGCGCAAGGGCACGGTCAACGCCTATGTTTACGATCTTGCCCCGATGCGGGAAAAGCTTGCCCGGCTTCGGGCGTGCGCGCCGGCGGGTGTGGAGGTCTTCTACGCGATGAAGGCCAACCCGCATCCGCGCTTTCTTGCCGCCGCGCATCAAGCGCAGGCGGAAGGCGTGGAGATCGCCAGCCTCGGTG
>CAZTLD010000146.1:0-2194 GCA_964614395.1 uncultured Zetaproteobacteria bacterium | reverse complement strand
CTTTTGCGCGTGAACGCAAACTTTTCCATTCACGACGCGCAGACGACCTTCTCCGGCGGCTCGCGCAAGTTCGGCGTGGACGAGGAAAAGCTCGTCCCGACGGTTCGCCGCATTTTGGAACTGAGGCACTTGCGGTTTCGGGGCTTGCACGTGTTTGCGGCCAGCGGCGTGTTGGACGCGGGACTTTTGCTCAAGAACTGCGAGCTTGTGTTCGCGATGGCGGCAAGGCTTGAAGAGGAGCTTGGCGTGCGCGCCGAGGTGATCGACTTCGGCGGCGGCTTCGGCGTGGACTATGAGGACAAGGGTCGTGCGTTCGATGTAGAGGCGTGGGCGCGCGGGCTTGCCGAGCTCATCGATCGCTTCGGCTTTCATGGGCGGCGGTTCGTGTTGGAGCTCGGGCGCTGGCTTGCCGCCGAGTGCGGCTGGTTTTGCACCGAGATTCTGGACATCAAGGACTCGCGCGGGAAAAAGCAGGTGATTTGCGCTGGCGGCATCAACCACTTCAGGAGGCCCGCAGCGCTCGGGATCAACCATCCGGTGGCGATCGTGCCGATGCATCGGCCGCGCGTGTTTCCGGAGCAAGAGCGCGTGGAGCGCGAGCGCGTCTATTTCGGCGGGCCGCTGTGCACCGGCGCGGATAAACTGGGCGACGAGGTCTACATCGAGCAGGCTGAAGTGGGCGATGTGGCCGTGTTTGGGCTTGCGGGCGCGTATGGGCTGACGATGTCCAACATCGAGTTTCTCTCGCATCCGCGGCCGGATGAAGTCTTCATCGAACAAGGAGGGGGATGATGAGCGCGCATTTGCAGCAGGTGATCGAAGAGGCGTGGGCCACGCGCGATGCGTGGGATGCCAAAAGTGTTTCCGCCGAGGTGCGGGAGGCGATCGAGCATGCGATCGAGCTTTTGGACGAGGGCGCGGTGCGCGTGGCCGAACGCCGCGAAAACGGCGAGTGGGTCGTGCACGAGTGGCTGAAGAAGGCGGTGCTGCTTTACTTCAAGATCCGCGACAATCGGCTGCTGCCCGGCCCGAATACGCACTATTTCGACAAGGTGCCGCTCAAGTTCGCGGGCTGGGGCGAGGATCGGTTCCGCAAGGCCGGGATTCGCGTCGTGCCGCCGGCGACGGTGCGCAAGGGCGCCTACATCGCGCCGCGCTGCGTGCTGATGCCGTCCTATGTGAACATCGGCGCCTACGTGGACGAGGGCACGATGGTGGATACTTGGGCCACGGTCGGCTCGTGCGCGCAGATCGGCAAGAATGTGCACCTTTCGGGCGGCGTGGGCATCGGCGGGGTGCTCGAGCCGTTGCAGGCGCGCCCGACGATCATCGAAGACGACTGCTTCATCGGCGCGCGCTCGGAGATCGTGGAGGGCGTGATCGTGCGCCGCGGAAGCGTGATCTCGATGGGCGTGTACATCGGGCAGTCCACGCGCATCGTCGATCGCGCAACCGGCAAGATCTACTACGGCGAGGTGCCGGAGTATTCGGTGGTCGTGCCGGGCTCGATGCCGGGGAAGTCCGGCGGGCCGAATCTTTACTGCGCGGTCATCGTCAAGCGCGTGGACGAAAAGACCCGCGCCAAGGTCGGCATCACGGAGCTGCTTCGCGAATAGGCTTGAGCTCCAAAAAGCGGATCGGCCAAGGCGTGCCTTCGGACGGCGGCATAAGCTTTTCCTTGATGATGTGCGCATGCTGCCGCCAGGCGCGATCTGGAAACCAAGTGTCGGCCGGGAAGGCCGCGCAGATGACCGAGACGAACGCGCGCTCTGCGATCGGAAGCGCGGCCGCGAAGAGCTGTGCGCCGCCGATCACGAACGCATGCCCTTCGGCTGCGGCGATCGCCTCCTCAAGCGAGCGCGCGATCCGTGCGCCGGGGGCTTGGCGCAATGTTGTGGACACCACGATGTTCGTTCGCTTCGGCAAGGGCTTTTCGCCAAGCGACTCCCAGGTGCGGCGGCCCATGATCACGGTGTGCCCCACCGTGTGCGCGCGAAACCAAGCCATGTCCGCAGGGATGGGCCGCCCCCATGGGAGCCTTCCCTCATGGCCGATCGCGCCGTTTTCGTCCTCAGCCCAGACGAGCGCCAGCATCGCCTCCTCCTAGCTTCCGGAAAAGTATGCCCGCAGCCCGGAAAGCGTCATCTGCACCGCCACGACCGAAAGCACGATTCCGGAAAGCTTTTCCAGTGCC
>CAZTLD010000145.1:644-3295 GCA_964614395.1 uncultured Zetaproteobacteria bacterium | reverse complement strand
GGGGCGAGGTTCGGCGTCGTGTTCGCCGATCCGCCCTACCGGAGCGATGAGGCCGAGCGCATCCCCGGCTGGCTGGACGCGCACGGGATCGGCTGCGCGGAGCTTGCCATTGAACTACCCGCCGATCAGGGCTTCGTGGCGCCGCGCGGCTGGCGGGTGGCGGACCTGCGGCGCTGGGGAGGCAGCGCGGTGGTGAGGCTCGTGCGATGACGCGCGCGGTGTATCCGGGCACGTTCGATCCGATCACCTGGGGGCATGTGGACGTCGTGCGCCGGGGGCTGCATGCGTTCGACGAAGTGGTCGTGGCCGTGGCCGAGGACACGCCGAAGGACACCTTCTTCACGACCGCCGAGCGCGTAGCGATGGCCGAGGAGACGTTCGCGGACGAGCCGCGCGTGCGCGTGATGCCGTTTGCGGGGCTTTTGGTGCGCTTCGCGCGGAAGATCGGCGCGCGCGTGATCCTGCGGGGGCTTCGCGCCGCGTCGGACTTCGAGTATGAGTTTCAGATGGCGACGATGAACCGGCGCTTGCAGCCGGAGCTTGAGACGTTCTTCGTCGCCGCGGCCGAGGAATACACGTTCGTGTCCTCCAGCCTGATCCGCGAGATCGCGGCGATGGGGGGTGATGTGTCCGCGTTCGTGCCGCCTGCGGCCGCGCGCCGCTTGCAAGCGCGCTTCGGCCCTGGCAGCGTGCCCGCGTCGGCTTCGGTTCGGCGGTAAGTTTCCGGTTCCCGTATCCATCGGTTCCTCAAGCTTTCCGGCCCCCGAAGGCCGGCCGGCG
Source organism: uncultured Zetaproteobacteria bacterium (assembly GCA_964614395.1). GTDB lineage: Bacteria > Pseudomonadota > Zetaproteobacteria > Mariprofundales > S012-25 > CAZTLD01. Next base: position 2,515 of record CAZTLD010000145.1, on the reverse strand, counting down.
CGCCTTCGGGCACGCCGAGACACCAAAGTGAGGGACACATGGATATGGCAACGAACATCTACGTGGGCAACATCTCGTATCGCGCCACCGAACAGGATCTCGTGGATCTGTTCTCGGCCTACGGCGAGGTGGCGAGCGCGCGCATCATCACCGACCGCGACACGGGCCGTTCGCGCGGCTTCGGCTTCGTGGAGATGCAGGACGATGCGGCCGCGCGCGAGGCGATCGAGGCGCTCAACGGCGCCGAGCACCTCGGGCGGCGAATCGTCGTCAATGAAGCGCGTGCGCGCGAGCAGCGCCCGCGCAGGCCGCGCTGGTAAACCCGCGCAGCCCCCAATCCAAGCCCCGCCACCGGCGGGGCTTTTTCATAGCTCGGCTGCGATCCCGTGCCCGCGCAAGAGTCCAGCAAGCCAGCGCCGCAACCGCGCTAGGGCCTGCTCCGAAGCCGCCCTTCCTTCCAACAGCGCCGCGCGCATTTCGGGCGTGAGCACGGAAAGACCCGGCGCGCAGCGCGCGCAGGCCAAGCCCGCTTGCGCCAGCCGAGGCGGCAACGCAGGCGCGCCGCACTGCCAGCAGCGATCGAGCGCCCCGATCCAGCCCGCCTCCGCAAGCAAACGCCAGACGCCGGCGACGAGCGCAACGCGCGCGTCGGCATGCGCCGCCACCTCAAGCGCTGCGCGCGTTTCGCGATAGCCGCAGGGGCTGCCTTCTGGAAACGCGCGCGCGGCCACAGCAAGGATCGCAAGCCCCTCCGGCCAGCGCTCGGGCGGCATGAGCGCCTCGCCGCGCACCGCGCGCACGAGCAACCCCATCCCGCGCTTGCCCGGGCGGAAGCCCAGCCGCACCGCGTGCAGCGGCTCCAGCGCCCCGCGCAAAGGGCTTTTCAGCCGGCGCGCGCCCTTCGCGACGAGCGCCACATGCCCGTGCTCGGCGCACAGCGCGTGCACCACCCACGAGCTTTCCCGCCACGGCACGCGGCGCAGGATCAGCGCCTCGTCCTCGATAGGCATCCGCGCCTTCCCCCGCTACCTTTGCCGCATGCTGCGCGTGGGCGTGGACATCGGCGGCACCTTCACCGACTTCGTCGCGGTGGACGAAAGCGGCCTGCGGCTCGCGAAGACGCTATCCACGCCGCGCGATCCGATCGCCGCGATCGAAACGGGACTGGCGATGCTCGGCGCAGGCGCAGGCTTCCAGCTCGTGCACGGCTCGACGATCGTCACGAACAGCATCTTGGAGCGCAAGGGTGCGCGCGTGCTCGTCGTCGTCAACGCGGGCTTCGAGGACATGCCGCTCATCGGCCGGCAAACCCGCACGCCGCTCTACGGCCTTGCGCCGCAAGGCCAGGGCCTGTGGATCGCGCGCGAAGACATCATCGGCGTGCGCGCGCGCCGCACGGCGACAGGCAATGTGCTTGCGCCGCTGGACGAGGGCGCGATCGCCGAGGTGCGCCGCCAAGCGGCCGGATACGAGGCCGCGGCGATCTCGCTGCTTTTCAGCTTCGCCGCGCCCGACGACGAGCGAAGGCTCAAAGAAGCCCTCGGCGACGCGCTTTGGGTGAGCTGCTCGCACGAGGTCGCGCCGATCGCGGGCGAATACGAGCGGCTGTGCACGACGTTTCTCAACGCGTTCACCGGCCCGTTGGCCGGGCGGTATCTGGCGGCGCTGAAAACGCGCGTGCCTGCCGCGCGCATCGAGATCATGCACTCGGCAGGCGGCGTGATCGGCACGGACGAGGCGGCAAGGCTTCCGGTTGCGCTTGCGCTCTCCGGCCCCGCAGGCGGCGTGGCGGCCGCGCATTGGCTTGGGAACGCGCTCGGCGAGGCGCGACTTTTGACCTTCGACATGGGCGGCACGAGCACCGACGTGGC
>CAZTLD010000145.1:0-634 GCA_964614395.1 uncultured Zetaproteobacteria bacterium | reverse complement strand
CGCTTGCGCCGATGGGCGAGATCGCGGGCGTGCCGATCGCGCTGCCGATGCTTGCGATCCACACGATCGGCGCAGGCGGCGGCTCGATCGCGTGGCTCGACGAGGCGGGGCTGCTGCGCGTGGGGCCGCAATCGGCGGGCGCCGATCCCGGGCCGGTCTGCTACCGGCGCGGCGGCGCGCAGCCCACCGTCACCGACGCGAACCTCGTGCTCGGGCGCATGCCCAAGGCCGTGCGGCTGGGCGGGCGGATGCGGCTCGATGCCGCAGCCGCCACGCAAGCGCTCGCAAGGCTGGGCGCGCGCAAGGGCCTTTCCGCGATCGCCGCCGCGGAAGCAGTGGTGGAGATCGCCGAGGAGGCGATGGCGGGCGCGCTGCGCGTCGTCTCGATCGAGCGGGGGCTGGATCCGCGCACGCACACGCTCGTCTGCTTCGGCGGCGCGGGCGGTTTGCATGCGTTGGCGCTCGCCGAGCGGCTCGGCATCCGCCGGGTGGTGCTGCCGGTGGCGGCAGGGGCGTTTTCGGCGCTCGGGATGCTCGCCGCCGAGCGGCGGCATGCGTTCGCGCAGACGATCCGGGTGCCGCTCGATGCGCCGGACGCCGATCAGCGCCTCCGCGCGGCGATGGAAACGCTGGA
>CAZTLD010000144.1:0-3324 GCA_964614395.1 uncultured Zetaproteobacteria bacterium | reverse complement strand
GTGGATGCAAGCGGCCGCAAGCTTTCCAAGCGTCGGGGCGATGCGACGATCGCCGAGCTTAGAGACGCGGGCTTCGAGCCGGAGGCGGTGGTGCAGGCGCTCGTGCGGCTCGGGATGCCGAACCTTCCCGAGGATGCGCTTTCGCTGGAGGCGCTCGCCGCGTACTTTCGGCCGGAGGCGATCTCTAGTGCGCCTGCGCGCTGGGATCCGAGGGCGCTTGCGTTTTGGAACAAGCAGGTGCTCGCGCATCTTGCGCCCGAGGCGCTCGCAGCCCGCATCCACAAGCACCTTCCCGAGCGCGCACGGGCCCAGGCTCATCGGATCGCGGCGCTTTTGCGCGAAAACCTCGCCAAGGCCGAGGATGTGCGGGGATACGCAAGGCTTTGGGATGCGCATGCGCCGCTTGATGACGAGGCCAAGGCCTGGGTGCGCCGCGCCCCGTGGCTTGTTCGGGCGCTTCGGCTGCTTGACGAGGTTTCAGACGCCGAGGCGTGGTTGGCGAAGCTCGCCGACGCGGTGGGGGCATCCGGACGCGCGCTGTGGATGCCGCTTCGCGCGGCGCTTCTGGGCCGCACCGACGGGCCGGCGATCAAGGCGGTGGCAGCGTTCCTGGGCGTTGAGGGCGTGCGGGCGCGGATCGAGGATGCGCTGAGGCAAACGGAGGGCTGATGCTTCGGCTTTACGACACGATGCGCAAAAAGGTCGTGCCTTTTGCGCCTGCGGATGGGCGCTGCGTGCGCATGTATGTGTGCGGCGTCACCGTTTACGACCATGCGCACTTGGGCCATGCGCGCGTGATGGTGGTTTTCGATCTTTTGCGGCGCTGGTTCATCCACGGGCACGGCTGGCAGGTGCGCTACGTGCGCAACTTCACCGATGTGGACGACAAGATCATCCGGCGCGCGGCGGAGCTGAACATCCCGATCTCTGAGCTTACCGAGGCGATGATTCGTTCGTTCCATGAGGATATGGACGCGCTCGGCTGCGCGCCGCCGGACGAGGAGCCGCGCGCGACCCGCTATATCCCGCAGATGATCGCGATGATCCAAACGCTTGTGGACAATGGATACGCGTATCTCGCCGAGAACGGCGATGTGGTGTATGCGGTGGAGCGCTTTGCCGAGTATGGCGCGCTTTCCGGCAAGAAGCTCGATGAGCTTGAGGCCGGCGCGCGCGTGGAGGATCACGCAGGCAAAAGGAATCCGCTTGATTTCGTGCTCTGGAAGCGCGCCAAGCCCGGCGAGCCTGCGTGGGATTCGCCTTGGGGGCCTGGGCGGCCCGGATGGCACATCGAGTGCGCGGCGATGAGTTGCACGCTTTTGGGCGAGACCTTCGATCTGCACGGCGGCGGGATGGATCTGATGTTCCCGCATCACGAAAACGAGATCGCCGAGGCGCGCGGCGCTTCGTGCCATTTCGCCCGCCATTGGATGCATGTGGGCTTCGTGCAGGTGAAGGGCGAGAAGATGAGCAAGTCGCTCGGCAACTTTTGGACCGTGAAGGACGCGCTCAAGCGCTGGCATCCCGAGGCCGTGCGGCTATTTGCGCTTTCTGCGCACTACCGCGCGCCGCTCGTGTTCTCGCCGGAGACGCTCGATCAGATGCAGGCCTCGGTGGGGCGCGTTTACGAGCTGTGGCGGCGCATGGGCGGCCGGCCGGAGCCGGGCCCGCTTCCGGAGGCGTTCCGCAACGCGCTGGATGACGACTTCAATGTCCCGAAGGCGCTGGGCGTGTGGTTTTCGCTCGTGAAGGAGGCCAACCGCGCGCTCGATCGCGGGGAAACGCGGCCGGAGGCGGCGCGGAAGGCCTCGGCGATCGCCGAGCTTTTGGGGGTGGGCGCGGGCAATGTGGAGGCGTGGTTTCGGTTTGGGCTGGATCTCGACGAGGCCGAAATCGAGCGGCTCATCGCCGAGCGCGAGGCCGCGCGCAAGGCGCGGGATTTCAAACGCGCCGACGCGATTCGCGAAATGCTGCGGCAAAAAGGGATCGTCGTGGAGGACACCCCATCCGGCACGCGCTGGCGCCGCGCCTAATCCATCCGCGCGGTTTCGGCGACGCGCTTCGCAAGTTCCCTCAGCGGAATGGCCGTCACATCGCGCGCGAGCGGATACGCTTCCTTTCCCGAATAGACCACGAAAGCCGCATCCGGTCGCAGGTCTTCGCAGGCGGAGCGAAAGCCCTTGCTGAGCTTGGGCGCAAGGCCGCGCTTGACTTCTATGGCCCAGGTGCGCCCATCGGAAAAGCGCAGGATCAGATCCACTTCCGCGCCGCCAGAGGTGCGGTAGAAGTAGCCTTCCGCTTCACCGCCCGCTACGGCGAGGAGGTTTTCGATCACGAAGCCTTCCCAGCTTGCACCGAGCACAGGATGTGCAAGAAGGCTTTCTTCGTTGGCGATGCCAAGCAGCGCATGAAGAATGCCGCTGTCGCGGACATAGACTTTGGGGGATTTCACGAGGCGCTTGCCTACATTGGCGTGCCAAGGCGGAAGGCGCCGCACCAATAGCAGATCCACGAGGAGATCCAAGTAGGAGGCTGCGGTTTTCGCGTCTATCCCCACATCGCGCGCAAGCTGAGCCACATTGAGAAGCCCGCCCTGATGGTACGCAAGCAAGACCCAGAATCGGCGAAGCGTTTCCGCAGCCACGCGGCGGCCGAACTGGGGAATGTCCCGCTCCAAATAGGTGCGGATGAAGTCTTGGCGCCAACGAAGGCTTCGCCGATCGTCGGCGGCAAGAAAACTCTCCGGAAACCCTCCGCGCAGCCAGAGCCTTCTCTCGGCATCCTCGGCGATATGCCCCACTTCCAGCACATCGAAAGGATCAAGATAGAGATAGCTGACCCGACCAGCGAGCGACTCTCCGGTTTGCCGCAAGAGATCCATGGACGCCGAGCCGAGAAGAAGATAAAGACCGCTCCTGCGCCCGGCGCGGCGCGCTCGATCGATGAGGCCGCGGAGGATCGGGAATAGGTGCGGGACGCGGTGGATTTCGTCAAGAATCACCAATCGATCCAGCCGCTCGCCGAGATAAAGCTCTGGCTCTTGTAGCCGGGCCCTGTCGCTTTCGGATTCGAGATCGAGATAAATCGCATCTTTCCTTGCTTCTGCGATGTGAAGCGCAAGCGTGGTCTTACCCACCTGCCTCGGCCCGAGCAGCACCACGGCTGGCGTGTCATCGAGCCGTCGCATCGCTTGCGCAAAGAGCCGCCGCTCGATCATGTTTGCAATGATGGAAGGATGTTGGATGAAATGCAAGGAACGTATCTCCGGCGTTTTCGGGCGATGCGGAAAGCCGAAGCGATCAAAAATGCTGGCCGCAGGCGCGC